>JBGOVF010000179.1:0-5645 GCA_041477975.1 Tepidiformaceae bacterium | reverse complement strand
TGGCACACATACCTATCGGGCTCTTGTATAACGCGCACTTCCGTTAGAGACCGGAACCCCTATGATCCGCCCTCACGAAACCGTAACGTGATTGGTGACCGGTAGTCGGGCGCAAAGGTAGCTGCTCAGGGCGCCCACCGGCCCTTGCGGATGCGGTTGTACACCGCGGAGACAGAAGAACTCAATGGCACTCGGAATCCTTATCGCCCTGACGGCGCTTTTCGCCGTCTTCGTCTTCCTCATCGTTGCCGGGCGCATGCTCGTCAACATCGGGGGCCAGGAAATCGGCGTCCTCGAACGCCGCTATTTCGGCCGGCCCTTGCCGGAAGGCCGCGTCATCGCCATGCGCGGCGAAATCGGCATCCAGGCCCGCGCACTTCCGCCTGGCCTGCATTTCCTGCCGCCCTTCCTCTACACCGTCAAGAAGGCGCCCATGATCCAGGTCGATGAAGACCAGATCGCCATCATCGAGTCGATCGACGGCCGCCCCCTGGACCCCGGCCGTATCTTCGCGCGTCGCGTCGAGGCGCATGACAGCTTCCAGGACGGTGAAGCTTTCCTCCGCAACGGCGGCCAAAAAGGGCCGCAGATCGACATCCTCCCGCCCGGTAAGTACCGAATCAACGCCTACCTCTTCCGCGTGCGCCTCGAACCGGCTCTCACCATCCCTGCCGGATCGGTGGGGATCGTAAGTGCGCGCGACGGCGAACCCATGGCCTCCGGGCGCCTCCTCGCAAAGAAGGTGGACGGTCATGCCGCCTTCCAGGATGGCGAAGCCTTCATCCGCAGCGGCGGCCAGCGCGGCCCTCAGATAGAAGTCGTATTCCCCGGCCGCTACCGGATCAACAGCGACCTCTTCGCCGTCGAGGTTCGCCCTGCCGCAATGGTGAAGGCGAATCAAGTCGGCCTCGTAACGGCCCGCGACGGCGCTCCTCTTCCGGAAGGCGAACTCGTGGCCAACAGCGTCTCGGGCCACAACGACTTCCAGGACGCCTCCGCCTTCCTCGCCGGCGGTGGCCAGCGTGGCCCCCAGTACGACCTCCTCAAGCCGGGCACTTACTACGTCAACCCGCTTATGTTCGAAGTGACCCTGGATGATGTGGCCGTCATCCAACGTGGCGAGGTCGCCGTGCTCGTTTCGAACGTCGGCGCCCAACCCCAGCCCGCATCCTCCGAAGCCCGGCTCTCTCCCGGCCAGGAGGTCTATGTAGTGCCGGCCGGGTACCGCGGCATCCAGGCGGAAGTCGCCGGCCCCGGGGTCTACTACCTCAACCGCTGGGCCTACATCGCGTACGTCATCCCCACCACCAACCTCACCGTCGACTGGGCCGAGGAGACGCCAATCGTCGATTCGGGCACTGAACCCGGCGTCCAGCGCCTCCAGCTCTTCAACCCCCTTTCCGTTATCAGCCGCGATGGCTTCGAAATGAAGGTCAGCGTCAAGGTCATCATGCGCGTCCGCCCCGACCAGGCTCCCCTCATGGTGGCCAAGATCGGCTCCGTCCAGAACCTCATCGACCACGTCATCCACCCGATGATCGATTCGTCTTTCCGCAACCAGGCATCGTCGACGGAGGCGATGTCGTTCATGCAGGATCGCGCTGTCGAGCAGGCAAAGGCCGAAGAGCGCGCCCGTGAGGAGCTCGAGAAATACCACGTGGAATGTGTCCGCGTGCTGATCTCGCAAATCATCCTCCCGAAGGAGCTGATGGACATCCAGACGCGCCGAGTCATCGCCGCCCAGCAACAAGCCATGTTCATCGAACAGCAAAAGGCGGAGCACGAGCGCATCGGCACCGAAAACACACGCGCCCAGGCCGACCAGCAGATCAACCTGGTCAGCGCTCAGATCGGCGTCCAGGTGGCCGAGCAGAACCGCCAGAAGACCGTTATCGATGCCGAAGGTAACGCCCGCGCGATCGAGCTCCAGGGCGCCGCTGAAGGCCAGCGAATCCTCGCCGTCGGCTCCGCAACAGCCGAGGCTTACGAAAAGCAGGTCGCAGCCGTCGGCCAGGGCAACCTCGCCGGGATCGAAGTCTCGAAGGTCATCTCCGCTGCCGGCCTCAAAATCACTCCGGATATCGTCGTCGGTGGCGGCGGCGCCGATGGTGGAGGCAGCAGCGGTATCTTCTCCGCCTTCATCGCCCAACTCTTGTCGGCGAACCGCAACGCCGCCCCAGCCGCAACGACTGGCTCAACGCCGCCTCCTCCGGCCAATCCGCAAGAGTAGCGGACAGTGCTCGCGCGTCCTCCGGAGCCCCGGCCCTGACGGCCGGGGCTCCTTGCGTACGCGGCAAGGTCTCTTGATGCTTTACTCGTAGTTTCGTGCCCGTCCTGCACGTTAGGCAGGCACGTATCCGGTGCCGGAGGATTCACCCGTGGACAACGATCAGCTCGCCGAGGTCGCCGTCGCTCGCGCCACCTTCGAAACCGCCATGTTCGAAATCAAGCGCGTCATCGTCGGCCAGGAGACGATGCTCGAACGGGTCCTCGTCGCCCTCCTCGCTGGCGGCCACCTGCTCATCGAAGGCGTCCCCGGTCTGGCCAAGACCCTCACGGTTAAGACCGTCGCCGATGTTCTCGGCGGCACCTTTCAGCGCATTCAATTCACCCCGGACCTCGTCCCTTCCGATCTCGTTGGCACGCGCATTTACCGCCCCGATACCGGCACGTTCGACACCGAGCGAGGGCCGGTCTTTTGCAACATTCTCCTCGCCGACGAAATCAACCGCGCGCCGGCGAAGGTCCAGTCTGCTCTGCTCGAAGTCATGCAGGAGCGCCAGGTCACCATCGGCCTCCAGACCTTCCCCGTCCCCGACCCGTTCCTCGTCATGGCCACCCAGAACCCGATCGAGTCCGAGGGCACCTACCCGCTTCCCGAAGCCCAGGTGGACCGCTTCATGATGAAAGTGGTCGTCGACTACCCGGTCCCCGGCGAAGAGATGGCCGTTGTCCAGCGTTCGCTCGTCCCGGCGCCGGTGGTGCAGGAAACGCTGCCGATCGAACAACTGCACGCCTTCCAGCGCATGACCACCCAGATCTATGTCGATCGCGCCGTGGCCGAGTACGCCATCACCCTCACCGTTGCCACCCGTCGACCCGCGCAATTCGGCCTCTCCCGGCACGCGCAGCACGTCGCTTTCGGGGCGAGCCCCCGCGGCTCCATCAACCTGGTGCACGCAGGACGCGCTCTTGCGCTCCTCCGCGGCCGGCGCTACGTCCTTCCCCAGGATGTCCGCGAACTCGCCAAGGATGTCCTCCGCCACCGCATGGTGCTCACCTACCAGGCCCTCGCCGAAGGCGTCACCAGCGACAACATCCTCGATGCCATCATCGCCGCCGTCCCCTTGCCGCACATTGACCTTGCCGACGAGCTGACGGCGTGACCAGCCCCGCGCCCGTCCTCCACCTGGTCCGCACGCCGGACCGCCCCGGTCCGGGGCCCATGCCGGAGGCGTTGCTGCGCGCGCTCGACATAAATATCGGGAGGCGCGTCCACAGCATGCTTTCCGGCGACTACCGCTCCTCGATGCTGGGTGCAGGCACCGAGTTCGCCCAGGTCCGCGAGTACGTGCCCGGTGACGACGTGCGCCAGATCGACTGGAACGTCACGGCCCGCACGCGTATCCCACACATTCGCGTCCAGGTGGCGGAGAAGTCCCTCACAACCTGGCTCATGCTCGATACCTCGCCCTCCATGGCGTTCGGGACGGCCGACCGCCGAAAGTACGATGTCGCCGAAGGCGTCGCGATGGCCGTTGGCCACATCGCCACGCGCCGCGGCAACTCTCTCGGCGTTCTCACCTTCGGAGATAGCGCGGCACGCACAATCCCTCCCCACCAGGGACGCGTGGGCATGCTTGGCCTCCTCATGGCTCTTCGCCAGGAGCCCACACCGGGCGAAGGCGGCGCAACCTCCCTCGGCGAGGCGCTGAATAACATGAATCGCCTCGCCCGCTTCTCGAAGCTCATCATCGTTGTCTCGGATTTCCGTGGCCCGCGCGATTGGCGCGATCAGATGGTCGAACTCTGCGGGCGCCACGCGGTCATGGCCGTCGAAATCCGCGACCCACGCGAACAGGAACTTCCCGATATCGGCGACCTCTGGCTCGTCGATCCTGAAACCGGCCGTCAACTCCGGGTGGATACCAGCAAGCGCCGCATTCGCGAACGCTTCGCGGAAGCTGCAGCCGCCGAACGCCAGGAAGTGGCGACAGAACTTGCCCGCTGTGGCGCCCAGCACGTCACCCTTTCCACCGCCGGCGATTGGCTTCGCGCTTTCGCTGGCTTCCTCACCACGAAAGGATCCCGGCCGTGAGTTTCGTCTGGCCTGCCGCCCTCCTCGGACTCCTGATCGTGCCCCTCGCTGTGGCTGGCTACCTGACGGCCCAGCGCCGCCGGGCGCGCTACGCTGTCCGGTTCACCAATCTCGATCTGCTCGCGAACGTCGTCCAGGGCAGCCCGGCCTGGCGTCGCCACGTCCCGGCCACGCTCTACATCCTCGGTATTGCCGCACTGCTCTTTACGCTCTCCCGGCCTCAAACCACCCAGGCCGTGCCAAAGGAAGAGGCAACCGTCATCCTCGTCACCGACGTCTCCGGCTCGATGAACGCCACCGATGTTGCGCCCACTCGCCTGGCAGCTGCCCAGGAAGCCGCCAAAACGCTCGTCGACCGCCTTCCCAAGGGTTTTCAAATTGGCCTCGTTGCCTTCTCCAACACGCCGCGCCTTCTCGTGATCCCCACCACGGATAAGGCCGCCGTCGATGCCGCTCTCGATAGTCTCCGCCCCAACGGCGGCACCGCCATGGGCGATGCCATCATCGCCGCGCTCGACGCCGCCCGCCCGGTGCTCAACGACGGTCAACCCACGGCCGCAGGTACGCCCGGCACGACACCCGCCGCCCGCCCTCCGACCCCTACACCGACCGCTGGCAGCAAAGCCACCGACAAGCCGGTGATCGTAATCCTGCTCTCCGATGGGGCGAACACCACCGGCGCGACGAAACCTCTCGATGCGGCCCAACAAGCCGCCGACCAAAACGTCCCAATCTTCACAATCGCCCTGGGCACTTCGGCCGGCATCGCCAGCGTTACCGATAACCTCGGCCGCACGCGCCAGGTCCGAGTCCCGCCAGACCCGGCTACGCTCCAGCAGATCGCCGACCTCACACAGGCGAAGTTCTTCGAAGCCCCGTCGGCCGGCGACCTGCAATCAATCTACGACGAGCTTGGCTCGAAGATTGGCTACGATCAGCAGGACCGCGAAATCACGTTCATCTTCGCAGCCGCCGCTGCCATCTTTGTCATCGCCGCCGGATCGTTCTCGCTCTTCTGGTTCAACCGCTTCCCGTAGAAGGCACGGTTCGGGAGGTCAGACGATTCGAAACACAGGGTGCTCGGGCGCGATCCGTTCGATCTCCGCACCCGGCACGCTCGCGTCCGGGAGCCCGAAGAACTGCTTGGTCTCCCACGCCCACTCCTTCAGGTAGGCTCGAATCAACGGCACTTTCACGCCGTCTGGAAGCTCTTCGAGCGTCACCGTCTCCTCTTTGCGGCCAACTCGCAGCTTTGCCTGGCCGTTCGCACGCACGTTCCGCACCCAGTGCGTCTCGCCCCGCGGAGCGACCAGGTAGCGCCCACCCT
>JBGOVF010000053.1:0-9644 GCA_041477975.1 Tepidiformaceae bacterium | reverse complement strand
CGGCGATGTGGACTGGCTCAAGAGCTAGGAAGCAGAAGAGGAAAGAGCGCAGAGTGCGCCCCGGCTGACTGCTGTCAGCCGCTACTATGGCACCCCGCCCGACTCCGATCCCGAGACCTCCGAGCCCACCGCCGCGCGAGGACGTGTCCGGCAAAACGGGCAAGCCCACACCTCACCCTGCTGCGAGCGCCTCCGTGATTAGCGCGTGTTCTTCGGGGGCGAAGGTGAGGGCGAGGGCGTGCTGATGGGCGGCCGGGCTCATCTTGCGCCAGGTCTTGCGGAGGATGTCGAGCATCTTGTCGCGGTCCGTGCGGCCGGCGAGTTCGGCGAGCTGGGTTTCGAGGAAGACCAGGCAGAGGCCGTCTTCGATAGCCTGGACCTCGGAGTCGCGGCCGAGCCCTTGTTTGCGGATGATCGAGGAGACGCGGGCGATGGTGGCGTCGTCGTAGCCGGCTTCGCGGAGCAGTGCGGCGGTTTGTTCGGCGTGGAAGACGTAGAGGCCCGTACGCCAGCGCAGGTAACCTCCGCGCCCTTCGGGGTAGGAAGAGCGCGGGTGCTCCCAGCGGCGGATGTGCTGGCCGCGTGCGGCGAGCAACACGGCTTCGGATGGTTCGGGGCTCAGTTGGCGGACCCAGCGCGTGAGCATCTCCGAGTGCACCAGTTCCTTCGGCCCCTTCACCTCTCCGACCGTTATCGTCGTGGGGTCGGTGGCGTTGGCGGCATCGATAAGCGCGATGGCGCGCTGGAAGCGTTCGTCGCCGGTCATTCGGCGATAGTACGCTGCGGGCTATTCGGAGTCAGCGAGCGAGGGGAAGCAGATGGACGCGCCGGAACGAGAAGTATTCCTGCGGGAGCCGCGGACGGCGGTGCTGGCTACTGTAACCCGCGATGGCCGGGCGCACGCCGTGCCGGTGTGGTTCCCCTACGACGGCGGGGTCTTTCGCATCATCACCGGGCGTGGATCGGCGAAGCACCGGAACGTCTTGCGAACCGGCCGCGCGAGCCTCTGCGTGGACGAGCGCGACGGCCGCTTCCGGTACGCCACCGCCGAAGGGCCGGTTGTCGTGGAGGACCCGGTGACCTACGAGCAGCGCCTTGCGTTGCACACGCACTACCGCGGCGCCGAGGCTGCCAAGGCGGTCGTGGACCGCGGCGGCCACGAGGAGATGGTGACGCTCGTGCTGACGCCGGCGCGCTGGCTGGGGTGAGGTGGCATCGCCCGGGGCGGCGGGTGCTGTACCCTTAGCGCCCATGGGGCACCTGTCGGGCAAGACCGCACTCATCTTCGGGGTGGCGAACGACCATTCCATCGCCTGGGGCATTGCGAAGGCGTTTCACGCCGAGGGTGCGACTATCGGCTTCTCGTACGGGCTACCGACGCTGGAGAAGCGCGTGCGGCCGCTCGCGGAGAGCGTGGGGGCCGACTTCATCGAACTCTGCGACGTGACGGACGACGCCCAGATTGAGTCCACGATGAGGAAAGCGAAAGAGCGGTTCGGGACGGTCGACATCCTCGTCCACGCGATCGCGTTCGCGAACCGCGAAGACCTGGCGGGGCGGTTCATCGATACGAGCCGCGCGGGGTTCGCGCTGGCGCACGACATCTCGGTGTACTCGCTCGTGGCGCTGACGAGGGCGGTGCGACCCCTAATGCCGAACGGCGGAAGCGTGCTGACGCTCACGTACTATGGCGCCGAGAAGGTGGTGCCCAAGTACAACGTGATGGGCGTGGCCAAGGCGGCGCTGGAGGCGACCGTCCGCTACCTCGCGAACGACCTGGGGCCCGAGGGGATCCGCGTCAACGCGATCAGCGCGGGGCCGATCCGGACCCTCGCCGCGAGCGGCATCAGCGGCTTCCGCGACTACCAGCGTTCGTTTGCGGGCACGGCGCCGCTGCGGAAAAACGTGACCATCGATGACGTTGGTGCGACGGCGGCATTCCTTGCCAGCGATGGCGCGGGCGCGATCACGGGCGAAGTGCTGTACGTGGACAGCGGCTACAACATCATGGGCATGCAGAGCACCGAGGAAGAATGACCGCGCCGGCTTCCGTTGGTATCGCAATCGTCCCGTACGATCCGGCGCGCCACGGTGACGGACCGTGGCGTGTGGTGAGCAGGGTGTTCGAGGAGTACGGTTTCCCGTTCGCTGAAAGCGACTACGACGCCGACCTGGCGAGCCCTGCAACGCACTACGACGGCGTGACGGGCTGGTTCGCGGTGGCCGAAGACGAGCGTGGCGAGGTGGTAGGCTGCGTTGGCGTGACGGACGAAGGCGGCGGCCTTTTCGAACTGCACCGGTTGTACGTGTTGGCCCAGGGGCGAAAGGGCGGCACCGGCAGCAGGCTGGTGCAATGGGTCATCGATACGGCGCTGGCGCACGGCGCGCGGCGGATGGTGCTGTTTAGCGACGTGCACTTCGAGGATGCGCACCGGCTTTACAGGCGGTTCGGGTTTCGGAACGACCGGTTTCGCTACGCTCCGGACCCCTGGCAGAGCCGCGAACTCGGGTTCGTCATCGATTTCCCGGAGGTCCGCTGATGCCACGCCCACGTTGCCTCTGGTGCATGGAGCCGCCGTTCGAGGATGTGGCCGTCTTGAAGTGGCGCGGCGAGGAGCGCGAACGGCTGACCGTGCCGCTCTGCCGGAAGCACCTTGGGCGGCTCAGGGAAGCGGGCGTGAAGGGCCGCGAGACGAAGGGCTGGTTCTACAAAGTCGGATGGTGGTGATGGGCAGGTGGTGACGGCGTCGGGGTAGACTCCCGCGCATGAAAGCGATCGTCATTACCTCTCCCGGCGGCCCTGAAGTCCTTCAGCACCAGGAAGTCTCTGACCCGGTGGCAGGGCCGGAAGACCTGCTTGTGGCCGTCCGCGCCACGGCGTTGAACCGCGCCGACATCTTGCAACGGCGCGGCGGCTACCCCCAGCCGGGCCCCAGGCCATTGCACGACATTCCGGGGCTGGAGTACGCGGGCGAGGTGGTCGCGATAGGGGAACGCGTCCAGGGCTTCGCCGTCGGCGACCGCGTGATGGGCCTGCTGGCCGGTGGCGGCTACGCCTCGATGGTCGCGGTTCACCACCGGCTGGCGATGAAGGTGCCCGAGAACATGTCTTGGGCTGAGGCGGGGGCGACGCCAGAGGTGTACATCACCGCTCACGACGCGTTGCTTCAGTGCGGACTCGTGAGCGGCGAGTCAGTGCTGATTCACGCGGTGGGTTCGGGCGTCGGCGTGGCGGGAGTGCAGATTGCGAAGGTAATGGGCGCCACGCCGGTCATCGGGACAGCAGGAAGCGCCGGGAAGCTGGCACAGGCGAAAGCCATCGGCCTCGACGCGGGCGTCAACTACCACGAGGCGGATTTCGCTGACGAGGCGCTGACCGCCACCGGCGGGCGCGGCGTGGATGTAATCCTGGACGTAGTTGGCGCGGACTATTGGGACCGTAACTTGAAGGCGATGGCGCAAAAGGGGCGAATGGTGCTCGTGGGACTCATGAGCGGCGCCGCTGTGAACGCGAACCTGGGCATGCTCCTGGGGAAGCGGCTGCAGGTGCGGGGAACGGTGCTGCGCGCGCGGTCGCTGGAGGAGAAGGCGACGGTAACGCGGGCGTTCGAAAAGAGCGTGTTGCCGCACCTGGCATCCGGGCGGGTGAAAGCAATCGTGGACCGGACGTTCCCGCTGGCCGAGGCGGCGGCCGCACAGGTGTACATGGAATCGAACGCCAACTTCGGGAAGATCGTCCTGGAGGTGTGAGCGGAGTGTTCCCCTGTTCTGAATACGAACAGAGATTCCGACTTGCGCCGAACCTCCCGCCTCTGCCCCGGCGCCGCCGGACTTCCTTTGCCCTAGAACCGGGGCCTGTAACCTGTACCGATGCAACTGGGGATCGTCGGTTTGGCGCGGTCGGGTAAGACCACGGTCTTTAACGCCGTCACGCGCGGTACGGCCCAGGTGGGGGCGTACAGCTCCAGCACGCAACCCAATGTTGGCGTGGTGAATGTTCCCGACGAACGCGTTGACCGCCTGGCCGCCATGTACCACCCGAAGAAGAAGACATACGCCACGATCCAGTACGTGGACTTCCCGGCGGCCGGCGAGTCGTTCGGAAAGGGCGAAGGGCCCGCGGGCAAGTTCATCAACGAACTCGCGCGGATGGACGCGCTGATTCACGTAGTGCGCGCTTTCGAAGACGAAACCGTGCCGCACCCGGAAGTGACGATTGACGCGGCTCGCGACGCCGCGACGATGGATCTTGAGCTCGCCTTCGCCGACCTGAGCATCATCGAGAAGCGGCTGCAGCGGCTGGAGACGGAGATGCGGTCGATCAAGGCTGGCGAGCGCGACGCCCTCCAGCGCACGAAGGACGTGCTGACGCGACTCAAAGCCGGGCTCGAAGCTGAGACGCCCATTCGCGAACAACCGATGAGCGATGAGGACTGGAAGAGCCTCGAAGGCTCGCAGTTCCTGACGGCGCTGCCCCTGCTGGTGATCGTCAACATCGGCGAACGTGACCTGGCTCGCCGGGGGGAACTGGAGGCGGAGTGCCGGCGGGCCCAGCAGCGGACGGGCCGCGAGGCCGCCGTGTTCTGTGGCAAGTTCGAAATGGAGCTGAACGACCTGAGCGACGAGGAGGCCGCGGAGTTCCGGGCCTCGGCGGGCGTAACGGAGAGCGGCATGGCCGGCGCCATCCGGCTGAGCTACGAGCTGCTGGGCCTCATCAGCTTCCTTACCGCCGGGCCGGATGAGTGCCGCGCCTGGACGGTAGCCAGGGGCTCGACAGCGCCGGAGGCTGCCGGGAAGATCCACAGCGACCTGCGCCGCGGGTTCATTCGGGCGGAAGTGATACGGTTCGCAGACCTGATGGCCTGTGGCAGCGAAGCGGAAGCCCGCAAGCGGGGGCTGCTGCGAACTGAAGGCAAGCAGTACATAGTCCAGGACGGTGACATCCTGAACATCCTCTTCAACGTATGAGAACGTACGGGCCGTGTGGTGGCCGTGGGAGGCAGGCAAAACCCTTGACCGAGACATCGCCCTTCCGAATAATCCGCAAATCGGCCGCGAGGCCCGGAGTTTCGCGCACGACTAGCGAAGGTGGCGCCAGCACACGATGACTCAGTACATCGTCAAACGGATCCTTTTCTCGCTGATCGTCCTGTTCGCCATCAGCATCATCGTCTTCACCGCGGTGCGGATGATCCCGGGCGATGTCTGCAAGATCGTGCTCAACACTCCCGACGTGACGCCGCAGCAGTGCGACGCGATCCGGGCCGATCTCGGACTCGATAAGCCCGTCGTGACGCAGTACATCGAGTACATGAAGGGCGTTGTGACCGGGGACTGGGGCACGACGATCATTAGCAAGCGAGAGGTCTGGGGCGAGATCAAAACGCGCGTCCCGCTGACGCTTGAACTTACGTTCCTGTCCACGGTGTTCGCGCTGACGCTGGCCATCCCGATCGGCGTGGTTTCGGCGATGCGCCAGGACGGATGGCTGGACTACGGGCTCCGCTTTCTCACCATCGGCTGGTTGAGCATCCCTGCGTTCTGGATCGGGACAATGTTGATCATCTTCCCTGCGAAATGGTGGGGTTACAGCCCCCCGCCAGGCTACGTCGATATCTGGGAGGACCCCTTCAAGAACCTGGAGCAGCTCTACCTGCCCGCGTTCGCGCTCGGGCTTGCGCTGAGCGCCAGCCTTGCGCGCGTGACCCGCTCTGCCATGCTCGAGGTTCTCCGCCAGGACTACATCCGCACGGCGCGGGCGAAAGGCCTGAGGGACCGCACCGTGGTCATGAGGCACGCACTGAAAAACGCCATGATCCCGGTGGTCACGCTCTTCGGCCTGCAGGTGGGCGTGCTCTTCGGCGGGACAGTGGTGCTCGAAAACATCTTCTCGCTTCCCGGGCTCGGGAACCTGACATTCGCCGCCGTGACGATCAAGGACTACCCGCAGGTGCAGGGCCTCGTGCTCTTCTTCGCGGCAGTGCTCGTCAGCATCAATCTGTTGGTGGACCTGAGCTACGCCTGGTTCGACCCCCGGATCAAGTACACGTAGTGGCGACGCAAGCAGCGAGTCAGCAGGTCCTGATGCCGGAGCTTCGCCGGCGGCCGCGGCGCACGCAGACGCTCTGGCGAATTGCGAGGCGGAAGCCGGTCGGAGCCGCGGCCGGCGTAATCTGCGTTTTTCTGGTGCTCGTGGCGATTTTCGCGACGTTCATCGCCCCGCAAGCGCCGGACGTGGTCGACCCGATCAAGAATCCGCGTCTTACCGCGCCGACGCTCTTCGCCCACCCGTTCGGCACGGACAACCTGTTCCGCGATATGTACAGCCGGATCCTGGTAGGCAGCCGCATCTCGTTGGGGATCGGTTTCACGTCCGTGGCGTTGGGCACCCTCATTGGCACTTTCCTCGGGATGATCAGCGGCTACTTTGGCCGTTGGGTGGACCTGTCGGTGAGCCGGCTCATCGATGTAGTGCTCGGGTTCCCGCCGCTCGTTCTCGCGATCTTCTTCCTCTCGATCTTCAATACGCACAAGGGTTACAGCCTTCATTCGTTCCTGCTCGTCAGCCTCGCTATCGGGATCATCATCGCGCCGACCACGGCGCGCATCGTCCGGGGCTCCGTCCTCAGCATTCGCAACCTCCAATACGTTGAGGCCGCAATCTCCATTGGTAACAGCTCGCCGCGAATCATGTGGCGGCACGTGCTGCCCAACGTCGTCGCACCCATCATCGTCATCGCCAGCATCGCGATCGGAAACGCGATTCTCGCCGAGGCCGCGCTCAGCTTCTTGAGCCTGGGCATTGCCGATGACTCGCATCCGAGCTGGGGTAAGATGCTCCAGGATACTCGTTCCGTCTGGCCGCAGGCCTGGTGGACCGCCGTAATGCCCGGGGCAGCTATCAGTGTCGCCGTGCTCGCCTTCAACCTGTTCGGCGATGCACTCAGGGACGTATTGGATCCGCGGCTGCGCCAATCGTCGTAATACGAGAAGGGAACTCGCGGCCGGGGGCCGCTCAAGGGGGAAAGCACATTCATGGATGATCAGTCGAACTATTGGTTGAGGCGGAAGATCAGCCGCCGTACCACCCTGCGCGGCTCTGCACTCGCGGGAGTTGGCGCGGCCGGTCTCGCACTCGTCGGCTGTGGCGATGACGACGACTCGACGTCGCCGACATCGGCGCCTTCGGGCGGCAGCCCGACGGCCGCCGCGTCGCCAACCGTTGCGGCGAAGACGCCGAAGCCCGGCGGAGCGTTCTCGTTCCAGATCTCGACGTCGCCGCCCAGCATGGATCCGTACACGCAGACGAGCTTCCTGCTCGGCTACATGTCGGGTCTCAGCTTCAGCAAGCTCTTCCGCTTCAAGGCGGGTGTCCCGGAGGTCGCTCCGGCCGACAACACGATGGAGACCGACCTCGCGGCGGCGATGCCCGAGCAGCCCGATCCGCTCACGTACAACATCAAGCTCAAGCCCGGCGTCAAGTTCCACAACGGCCGCGCCTTCACTTCGGCTGATGTCTTCTACGCGCTCGACCGTTACATCAACTACGAAAAATCGGTCCACAAGTCTGGCCTTTCTTTCATCGACAAGATAGAGACGCCCGACGCCAACACCGTGAAAATCACCTCCAAAGTTCCCTATGCGGACACGGTGAACTACCTGGGCGGCAACCTCGGCGTCTGGATTTCGCCAAAGGAACAGGCGGAGAGCCCCGATGCGGCGACGAAGATGGTCGGGACCGGCCCGTTCATGCACACCGAGTTCAAGACGGGCGTAAGCCTCTCGTTCAAGAAATTCGCTGATTACTTCGACAAGCCGTACCCGTACTTCGACGATGTCAACGTCCAAATCACCGCGGACACAGCGAAGCGCGTGGCGGACTTCTCCGCGAAGTCGGTGGACCTCACGTGGCTGTTCCTGCCGGATGAGCGCGACCAGTTGAAGAAGAGCCGAACCGACGCCAAGTTCGAAGAGACCCAGGGCATCGGCGGGTACATTTACGTGCGCACCGACAAGCCTCCGTTCAACGACAAGCGTGTGCGCCAGGCTATCAGCATGGGCCTCGACCGCAAGGCCATCCGCGATGCCATCTCGAAGGGCGAAGGCGTCCCGGACCAGCTCTACCACGTGGGCTTCCCGTTCGCCCGCCAGACCAAGGACCTGCCACAGGCCAAGTACTGGGAGTACAACAAGGCCGAGGCGATCAAGCTCCTCGCCGCCGCCATCGGCGAAGGAAAGACGATCGACACTACCTGGGACCACGCCGATGGCGCGATTTACACCCAGGCCTACGTTGATACTTCCACGCTTGCGCAAGCCCAGCTCAAGCAGATCGGCATCAACATCAAGGACCAGGTGGCGCCGTATGCCCAGTACATCAGCACCACTTACCAGGGCCAGTACGAAGGCATGGGGCACAGCCCGCGGGCCATTCCCTACTGGCTCGACTACATCACCGAGCGTTTTACGATGAAGCCGGCCCGCGGCCGCATCAACCTGAGCTACGTGAACGACCCGGCCCTCGAAACTCTCATGGACAAGCAGCGCGCCCAGTTCAAGCTGGACGAACGCCTGCAGACCGTGAAGCAGATCGAAGAACTCGTCGCCGAGAACCAATACGAGATCTACTTCAGCACGGACACGCGCACGTACTTCTGGAACTCGGACATCACGAACTACCGCCCGACGGCGTGGTTCCCGTACACCCACATCATGAAGACCTGGCGCGACAAGGCCTAAGAGCCCTTCCGCCTCCATCGACAACCACGCGCGAGGCGCCCCACACGGGGCGCCTCGTTCGTTTTGGGTGGACTGGAGCTTAGCCGAGCATGCGGGCGGGGAACACACCTTCGAGTTCGAGCAGCGCCTGCTTCATTGCCAGCCCGCCGCCAAAGCCGTGCAGCGATCCGTCGCTCGCCACGACGCGGTGGCAGGGGAGCCAGAGCGGGATCGGGTTCGAGCCGACGAGGGCGCCGATAGCGCGGGGCGCGCTCGCGCGGCCTACGCGTTGGGCCAGCCAGCCGTAGCTTCTCGTTTGGCCGCGCGGAATTTCGCGGAGGGCCAGCCAGGTCTGGCGCTGAAATGCGTTGCACGGTGGCAGGTCGATCGGGAACGCCTCGATCTCGGCTGGTTCGCCCGCGGCGTACGCCTGGAGCAGGCCCAAGACTTCGGCGGCGCGGGCGTCAGGCTGTTCGCGGGCGCCGAAGGCCGCCAGTTCGCCCGCCGCCGCCGCACGGCCGCGATGAAAGAGCGTGGCGTAGCGAATACCCACCGGGGTGAGCGCCACGCCCGCCCAGCCCATGCGCGTGTCCGTCACGATCGCTGTCAGATCCACTTCCCGTCTCCGGGCGCAGGCCGCGCCAGTTGAGCTAACGGAGGTTGCGGCGCCGGGTAACGCCTACCCCTCGCTGCGCGGCCGCGGCTTCCGCCGTAGCACTTTCGACACGAGCGCACCCCGGAGCTTCTGGTAGGCCGAGCGGGCGGTGTCTTCATCGATACGCTGCAGGTCCGGCCGGCCGTAGCGTGACTCTTCGTATGCTTCGGCGAGGCCGACCGCCTCGGGCTCACGGTCGATGGCGGAGCCCACGCGCCGCGACCATTCACGCGCGGTTTCCGCGGGCTGGCTGCCGAGCCCCGCCCACCCT
>JBGOVF010000052.1:0-9755 GCA_041477975.1 Tepidiformaceae bacterium | reverse complement strand
GGACGAATGTGAACGTGGCTCGCCGCACCCGCAAGGGGTGCAAACCCAATCGCATCGGCATCGCACCAGCGGCGACAAAACGCGGAGGAAACGAAATGACCACGGCAACGCAGCTAGACGGGGATCTCGCCCAGGTGATGGACTCCATGCCCTACGGCATGTACATCGTCGGTAGCCGCGACGGCGGCAACGAAGCGAACGGCATGATGGCGGACTGGGTGATGCAGGTGTCGTTCCACCCGCGCCTCCTGGCTGTCTCGTTCGAAAACGACGCGCACACGCTCGCCAACATCAGGAGCAACGGATGGTTCACGGTGAACTTTCTGCCAGCCAGCGAAGAGGGCCGGAAGGTGGCGGCCAGGTTCGCGCAGCCGTACGACGGCGGCAAGGTTCGGGGGCGCACGGTCGGCGAGAAGGCGGTGGTCCACCACAAGATGGATGGCGTGCCCCACGCGGTGGCAGTGCACGGTGCGCCGGTGCTAACCGGGGCCATGGCGTGGCTCGAATGCCAGGTGAACCAGTTCGTGCCCACCGGCGACCACACGCTGGTCATCGGCGAAGTGATGGCGGGCAAGCTGGTGAACGATTCCGAGCCGTTGAGTTCCACCTATACGGGCTGGACCTACAGCGGCTGATCGAGGGGAACCCTCCCCGCGCGTCCTATCGCGCGCGAAGGCCGGGCGCAACGCACGCGCCCGGCCTTCGTTATTTGGGCGGCCTTTGCCGGCCTCTGTAAGAACCCGGCGGCTCGCGGGTCTAACCAACGGCATCCTTCCCCTGGATGGAAGCCCCGGCGGCCCGCTCTCCTCCCCTGGGCCGCCGAGGCCCATCACGTAGGCGTTAGGCGGTAGGGGTCAGGCGAGAGACTCTTGAAGCGGTTGGGTCGTTACTCGCCTCCGGTGCAATTCGTGGGCGGCGTGTTCGAATCGCTGTCGGTGCCCTGGTGAACGTCCGGCGTGTGGTTGGTGACGTGGTGAGGCACAGCAGCGTTGCCGACATTGATGATTACGACCGGGTTGCTTTCGCTCCCCGTGAAGTGGCAGACGTATTGCTTCTTCGATTGATCGGGGGCCGCAGAGGCGGTTGCCCCGAGGAGGAGCGCTGCCGTGGTGGCGGCAGCTATCGCGACGAACTTGAGTTTCATTCTTTGGTCTCCCTTTCTGGTCGGGTGCGCTGGAGCGATGCCGGTTTCAAGGCTCGTGCGCCTGACCGGCGGTCACTATCCCCCAGCTGGAGAGGGTTGTAAACCGGCGCGAACGATGCCCTTTACGAGGCGCAGTGGTCAGGCGAGAGGGCTTTTGATGCCGGGCTATGCCGTGAGCAGCTTCCGCACCCGCTCGATTGTTGCCCCGGGGACGCCGTGCGAAACGAAGAACGCCTCCGCGCTGCCGTGCTTCGCGTGGAGGAGTTCGATGAAGCCCGCCATCTTGTCGGGCGGGGTCGCCAGGCGGGCGCGGATCTCGTCCTCGCTCCCCTGCAGCACGCGCCCGCTCGAACGGAGGTAGGCGAGCAAGCGGTCGATGCTCAGGTCGCTGAGGCCGTATTCGTGCGCAATGTCTTCCGGCGCAGCGCCGAGCACGTCCATGATCATGCCCACAAGCACACCCGTCCGGTCCTTGCCCGCGCTGCAGTGCACGAGGAACGGGTAGTTCTCTTCCTCACCGAATAGTGCGAACGCACGCGCCAGCCGGTCGCCGCCAACCTCCAGGTAGTGCATGTAGCGCTGCGGTGAGATGCCCGCGCCGTAGAGCCCGTTTAGCTCCGCGATGAAGTCTTCCTGGCGCACGTCCTCGCGAAAGATCGAGTGCGCCAACACCCGGTCTTCGAGTGCGTGCGGGCCGCTTCGCAGCGCGACCTCCTCCGGATGGCGAAGGTCGAGGACTGTGCGCACATGCACCTCGTCCGCGAGCCAGGCGGCGTCCGCCTCGGTCATCAGTTCGAGGGCGCCGGAGCGGTAGACCATCCCGGTCCGGAACGTCCCGCCCCGGCGCAGCCGGTACGGGCCGACCTCTCGGAAGTTGTGGATGCCTTCGGGTTCGCGGAGGGTAGGCGAGCTTGTCATTTTAGAGAGATTCCGTAGCCGGCTGGAGTGGCGCCACGGTGCGGCGGGCCGGGCTCTCTTCATCTTGCGGCCCGGCATGTGAACGCTACAACTGCCGCCGCCCGCGGCCGGCCCGGCAGTTGAGGGGCGGCGGGCTCTGTACACTGATCCCTATGGATCACTCGAGCGCGGGCGACCCAGAGGGCCGCAGGTTGGCGCGCCAACGAGCCGGGCAGCTGTCCGAAGCCGGCCGGCTCTTGCGCGTCGCTGAGATCTTGTTGGACGAATCTGGCGGTGGTCTCCACGAGTTAAGTCAGCTTTCGCAGCGCATCGCAGAGCAGGAGCAAGCAGAGCTCCAACGAAGTCTGGGACGGATCGAGCCGCGAAGCAGGTTCAAGTACAAGTCGGGGCACCCCATTCACGAACGACGAACCTGCAACCAACTGTTCATCGACGAATGCGGTCTGCCTGTGCCGGAGAGGCACCTGGAAGCCGGAGTGTTCGCGCTCGGCGGCGTGGCAATGCAGGACGAAGACGTCGCCGACTACTGCCGCGAAGCGGATCAAGTGAAACTCAGGTTTTTCGGGACGGCTGATATCACATTCCATGAACCGGCGATGCGGAAGTTCGACGGGCCGTACTACTTCGACGGAGATCGACCGAAGCAGCGCGCGTTCGATGAGGAGATCGACGAGCTGGTCGACCGCACTCCATTCGTCGTGTTCGGAGCTGGCATTCGCAAGAACGCTTTCGCCGACCGGTTCGTGGCCACCGGGTTGGACCCGTACCTACCTGCGGACATGTATTCACTCGCCATCACGTTGCTTCTGGAGCGTTACGTCGATTTCATGGCCATGACCAACTCCGGTCGGCTCGGCCGGGTAACATTTGAGAGCCAGGGACCCAAGGAGGATGCGATGCACCAACTGGACTACGCGCGTCTTCTAGTCGGCGGCAGTCAGTGGGTGCCGCCATCCGCGTTCCAACAGACCATAGAGCCAGGTGTGAGGTTCGTCCCCAAGTCAGGATCCCACCCAACAGAGCTGGCCGACATGTTTTCGAGAGAACTCCTGGATTGGGTGCGCAGCGGTTGCACGGCCAAACCCAAGCGTTGGACTCTCTTCGGCCGGAGAATCTACTGTCGCGGCACGCGGGCGATGGGCACATTTGGGGTCAAAGTGTTCCCTGATTCCGATATCCGCGACGCGATTGAGAACCACCGAAGAGAGGCTGGGCCGCCGGAGAACTAAAAAGCGCCACAGCTCAGGGAGCCGTGGCGCCGATACCGGGAATCCGGTATCCATTAAGTTGACCGTATCTGGTTCGGGCCAGATTTGCAAGAGGTGGCGGCTCCCTAGAACGTCTTCCGCCCGCGGCCGGCCCGGAGGACGCGGAAGATGGTGCGGCGCGAGAGGCCAAACATCGCCGCGAGCTGGTCGACGTCCACTCCGTCCTGTTCGGCGGCGCGGAGGATGGAGGCGTCGCGCCCGCCGCGGAGGATGGCGGCGGCGCCGCCCGGCTCCTCGTAGCGGCAACGCGGCAGTGGGCAACGCAGGCAGGACGGATAGAGGTCGCAGCCGGTATCGGCGTAGTCGATGTATTCAGGGAGCGCATCGCTGCGCGATGGCAGGTCGAAAACGGTTTCGGGCGTCATGGCTCAACCTCGGGGTGCGGCGCCGGGCCGGTCTGTGACTCCCGAGAATAGAACGCATGTTCTAGTCTTTCAACCACGAACTGTCGCGTTCGGCGAAAGACGACAGCAGTTGCTCAGACGGACTTGCATCGCGGAGGGCAACGCCTGGTAAACGACACTAGCCGGCGCCCCTGCGATGCTCGTTGGGCATGGCAACGGCCGGGCGGCTTCCACGGCACTTTCGCGAGCTGGACGTATTGCGCGGCGTGGCAATCGTCGGCGTGGTCTACCTGCACGCCTACTTCGGGCCGCCCTGGCCCGAGGCTTCCGCGCGGGGCCTCGCGCTGATGCACCTGGCGCACCTGTTCGCCCAGGCCGCGGTGCCCGTCTTCCTGTTCATCTCGGCGTTCCTGCAGTCGCGCGACCGTTCCGATGGCTTCGGCGCGTTCCAGCTAAACAAGGCGGGACGGATCTACCTGCCGGCGCTCTTCTGGATGCTCGCAGCATTCGCGTTCCGCATTTACGAAGGCGGCGGGGTCACGCGCGACCTCGTCCGCGGGCTGGTGGAGTTCAACATCGCCGGGCAGTTCTACTACATCTTCGTGCTGATCCTGTTCTACGCGGCGGGCTACCCGTTGCGGCACTGGCCGGCGCGGCGGCTGGCGTGGCTGGCGGCGGTGGCGTTCGTCGTGAACCTGGCCGCGATCGCGTGGTACCAGAGCCAGACGATCGATGGCGAGTTCGCCGTCTACGCATTCCGCAATCCGCTGAACTGGGTGTTCTTCTACGCGTTCGGACTGTACGCGGGCGCGCGCTTCGAATCGCTGGAATGGACGCGGCGGGTGTGGCCGTGGGCTGCCGCTGCGCTGATCGTTGTGGGCGCCATCCACATGGTCCGCGGCGAGGTGTTCGATTCCTACCCGGTGAGTTACTTCGGGGTGACGCAGTTCCTCTTCAGCTGCCTGCTCCTGGTCGCGCTACCGGGGGCCGTGCTGACGCTGTTCCGCAGACGACCGACGGCCCTGGCCCTGCGCCCGTTCGAGTGGCTCTCGCCGTACGCGTTCGCGATCTACCTTGTGCACGTGCCGTTCTTCATGGAGTGGGTGAACCATCACACGGTCTCGGAAAGCCGCCTGGCTGATAACTACTTCTACTTGATGAACGGGCTCTTCCTGATGGGCTTCTTCAGCTCGCTTGCGTTCGTCGTGCTGGTGAGCCAGGTGTTGCCGGGGGCGGGTTCGAAGCTGCTGGGAGTTCCAGCAAAGAGGCAAGAGCGCCGAGAAGCATCGGACGGCACCGTCCGGAGTGCGTTGACAAGCGAAATGTAAAGATGCCAATATCCCGCGCCGGTCACGGTAAAGGTGCCGGGGAGGGGTACGAGTCATGACAGAACGGACACGGCTACTTGTGAGCGCGGTGGTTTCGGGAGTGTTGTTCGGGGCGGGCTATTGCATCGTCGTGTTGATACCGGGCGGCGGCGATGTAAAGGACAAGGACTTCACCGACTTCTACGACTCGGACGGGAAAAAGATGGCCGCGCTGGTGCTGTTCTTTGTACTGGTGGCCGGGTGTTTTTCGCTGGTCTGGTTCTTCAATGAGCTGCGCGCACGCCTGCCCGACTCGATCATGACGCGCACAGCAGGCACCGTTGCTGCTGTTGGTGCGGCCGCCGTCGCAACGGGAGCGGGCATCATGGGCGGACCGCTTGGCGCACAGCAGAACTCGAACTCCGACTTCGTTGGCATCCCCATTGCCGAGACGTTCGCGCAGGCGGGCCTGGGAGTCATGCTCGTTGTCGGGATGTACGCGCTGGCGCTGGCGACGGTGCTGGTGAGTCTCGCGGCGCGCAAGGCCTCGGCGCTACCGTCATGGCTCTCCATCGGCGGGGTGGTTGTCGGCGTGATCATGCTGGGCTCGTATATCTGGCTGCCCGGGCTGCTCTTCCCGATCTGGGTGATCGTTGTGGGAGTGGTGGGCTTCCGCGAACGAGCGGCGTAGCGGCCGAAGCTTGACAAGGCGCCGCTCCGGATCGAGGATACGAAGCGTATCCCCCCTATCGCTTCGCCGGTAGGGCGCGAGGCCGCCAACTTGGCGGCCTCTGCTTTTGTCCCCCAGGAACGTCGAATGCCCCCAGCGCGAACGATCGTCTACGTCGATGGGTTCAATCTGTACTACGGCAGGCTCAAAGGCACGACGGACAAATGGCTTGATCTCGGAGCCTTGTGCGCGAACTTGCTTCCTAACAACGACATCCAGACCATCAAGTACTTCACCGCTCGCGTTCGACCCCGGTCTGACAACCCGGACGTCCACCTCCGGCAGCAGGTGTACCTCGCCGCTCTCAAGACCATCCCCAACCTCTCGATCCATGAAGGGCACTTCCTCGAAAGCGCAGTGCGCATGCGCCTGGCTAATCCGCCGGCGGGCGGTCCCAACACCGTCGTGGTCTTAAAAACGGAAGAGAAGGGCTCGGACGTAGCGCTGGCCAGCCATCTGATCGGCGACGGCTACGAAGGGCTTTACGACGTCGCCATCGTCGTCTCGAACGACTCCGACCTCGTTCCGCCGATCGAAATTGTGAGAAATCGGTTGGGCCGCGTGGTCGGAGTGTTGAATCCCCACAGGAACCCGAGCGCGGCGCTCCAGCGCGCGGCTTCGTTTTACCGGCCGCTCCGCGCGGGCGTGGTCGCGGCATCCCAATTCCCGGATACGATTACGGCTTCCGATGGCGCCCAGCTTTCGAAGCCGCTCCGGTGGCGCTAGCGGGCAACTCGCGCGGTGACCAGGTCCGTCTGATAGCCCGCGTTCAGTTCGCCGCCCGCGCGGTCAATCACGCTGACGAGTGCGGCCATCAAGCGTTCGAGCGCTTCGGGCTCGAGCGAGCGGTGGGCCGAGAGCGAGCGGGCCCAGTCTGCGTATTGCTGCGCCGTTTGGCGGTTCTCCCACTCGAAGATCCGCAGCTCTGGAGCAGTGAACAGGCCGCTCGCTTCGATCCCGCGGATCGTCGCGGTGGTCGTCGCCCAGGCTGCGCCGGGCGCGGCGAGCGGCGCCAGCTCGGGAGCGTGTTCCCGGTAGGCCGCCACGATCTCCTCCCAGAGGTCGCCAAGGAAGCGCCGCGGCCGGTTCCACCAGAAGGCGAGGGCGCCCCCGCCCTGAAGCAGCCGCCGCACCTTCGGCAGGCCGGCCAACGGGTCGATCCAGTGCCATGCCTGGGCCGAGAGCACGAGGTCCGCGCGCGCGTCCGCCTGGTCCCAATGCTCGAAGTCGCTTTCGATGACACGCACGTCCGGGTACGGCGCTGCGTTCCGGCGGAGGACCCGCGCCATGCCGGCGCTCGGTTCGATCGCGAGGATGCTGGCGCCACGAAGTGCGAGCTCCACGGTCGCTTTGCCCGTGCCGGCGCCGAGTTCGACGACAGCGGGCCGGGGCCCGGCGAGCGCGAAGACGGCATCGTAGACGGCCGCCGGATAGCCGGGCCGGGCGCGGTCGTACGCCTCCGCGTCATCGCCGAACGAGAGGGCCCGGGTGCGGTCGCGGTAGGCCGGACCCTCATCGCCGCCCGGAGCGCTCACGCTTTCGCCAGGCGCGCCAGCGGGTCGCCCGGCTCCGGGACCGTCTTCGCGAACTCGGCCTTCGCGGCCGCGAGCAGCGCAGGGTCAGCGATGAGGTCGTACGCAGCGCGGGCCATGGCTTTCGCCACGCGGATCGTGCGCTCGTGCGCCTCTTCCGTGGCCGCTGCCTCGGTGAACGGGAGCGTGTGGTTCGCGTTGTTGGGGTCGCAGGGGATTTCGAACATCGGGTGAATGGTGGGCACGACGTAGCTGACGTTGCCCATGTCGGTGCTGCCGCCCATCCATTCCTCGAGGTGCACCGGCCGCCCGAGTTCGGACATGTGATCGCAGTAACGCTGGGCGAGAGGGCTGTTCGTGATCATGTCGGTGTAAGGCCGCCCGACCCACGTCACCTCCGCGCGGCAGCCCGTGGCCGCGCCGGCCGATTCGAGCGCAGCCTTCACGCGCTCCATCAGTTCGGCGAGTTCGCGCATGTTCACCGAGCGCACGTAGTACTCGCCGGCCGTGTAGTCGGGGATGATGTTCGGCTTCAGCCCGGCGGCGGTGAAGATGCCGTGGACGCGGTCGTTCGGGTGCATCTGTTGGCGCAGTACAGAGACGGCGTTGTAGCCCATGACCAGTGCATCGAGCGCGTTGATCCCGTTCCAGGGCATGGCCGCGGCGTGGGCGTTGCGCCCGAAGTATTCGACCTTGAGCTGCTGAATCGCCTGCACCTTCGGGGCGGCGTTGTCGCGAGGCGCAGGGTGTGCCATGAGTGCCGCGTCGACGCCATCGAAGGCGTGCTGCTCGATCAGGATCTGCTTGCCGGCTCCGCCTTCCTCAGCCGGGCTGCCGAGGATGATGAGGGTGCCGGGCCGCCCTTCGAGCCCGGCCCGCAGTCCGATGCCGGCGCCAATGCCGGAGATGGCGATGAGGTTGTGGCCGCAGGCGTGGCCGATGCCGGGTAGGGCGTCGTATTCGGAGAGCACGGCGACCGTCGGCCCGCCCGAGCCAGCGACCGCGCGAAACGCCGTCGGCATCGTGTAGGCGCCGCGGACTACCTCGAAGCCCTCGCCGTCCAGGTAGTCGGTCAGCACCTGGTGGGCGTGGTGCTCCTCGAAGTTGAGCTCGGGATGGGCGTGGATATCGAGGCTGATGCCGCGCAAGCCGGCGGAGGCGGAATCGATGGCCTGGTCTATGCGTTCGTAGGGAGTCATGGCGCATTGTAGCCGTCAGCCGTCAGCCGTCAGCAATCAGCGGCGCAGCTGGCGTGGCCGATGGCGGCTCCACGCGAAGCCCGCTCCTCCGGCCGCGGCGGCGAGGGCAGCGCTAACGATGGCGATGCTGATCTGGCGGGTGCTGGAGTCGGACCGAGGGCGGTCACCGTGGACGGCTGCGCCCGTCGTCGCGGCGTGCGCGAGTGGAGCGCTCGGCGGGGCCCACGGCGAACCGTTCACTTCACTCCAGCGAAGGGACTGCTCCATCGCGCGAGCGCTACGCGAGATCCGGAGGATCGACGCGCGCGCAATGGCGGCGCCTACAAATTCGTCCGGCCCGAGTGTTGCCGCATAGTACTCGCTCGGGCCGCTGGCCGCGGGGCCTTCGACCCAGAACTTGCCGGGCCGGCCCTCCTTTGGCGGCGAGTAGGAGCCGAGTTGCCCGCCCCAGTTGGACTGACCGAGGCCCTGGATGGTTACCGTGTACGCCGGGCGCTCTTCCGTCATCCCGGCGGGCGGCCGGCTGACGGTATCGACCAGGTGACGCATCGCGAGTTCGGCTGAATCCGGCGGGTTCACCGCGACTGCAAGGTCGGCGCGGCCGATTGGGGTGAAGGTGTAGCGCGCGTTGCTCATGTCGCGCCAGGTCCAGTTGGCGGCGGTCAGTCCGAGCGCCAGCTCGCCCTGGTTTCGCTTCCAGAGCGCGACCGTGATGACGGCGTCGAGGTCCCGGGCGGTTCGCGGCGCGAGCAGCGTCCAGCGCGCGGTCACCCACTCGGAGTTCAGCGATTCGAGGACGTGTGCCTGAGGGTAGTAGCGGAGGATTGGCTCCGGGGCGAAACCGGCAGCCGTGGCGAAGACGCCGTTCGCGCTGTAGAGGTTGTAGGCGTCCTCGGCTGGCGCCTGGCTGGCCGCCGGCAGTTGCTGGCTGCCGGGCGCAGCGATCTGGTCTGGATCGAGGCCGATGACGGTGGCGTAATCGCCGAGTTCGCCGCCGGTGATGATCCAGGCGTCGCCCTTGCCGTGCGCCGGCCGCACTCCCGCCACGGCCGCGGCCAACGCCGTCACCAGGATCAAGAGCCAGGCGATGCGCCAGCGCGCCATGCCCAACATTCTACGACGGCGTGGCAAGCGTGGAGCCGGGTTTCGGGTACCAGGTCAGCGAAGGCGCCAGCCGCTAGGGCTGAGCCTCCCCGTTCAGCACGAACGTCACGTACGCCGCGTACCAGTCCGAAGCGATGAGGCGATGCGCCTGGTCGAGAGCGATGTCGCCAGCACAAGCCAAGTCGTGAAGCCGGTTTTCGAGCTGGTCT
>JBGOVF010000366.1:0-3500 GCA_041477975.1 Tepidiformaceae bacterium | reverse complement strand
TCATGGGCGGAGGTATCGCCCAGACATTCGCGATTGCGGGCTACGACATCGTCGTGCGCGATATCAGCGACGAGGCGATCGAGACAACGCGCCACGCCATCTGCGATGGCAAGTGGGGCATGAAGCGCGCCGTCGAGCGCAACAAGCTTGCCTTCGACGACGCCGTGGTCGCGATGAACCGCGTGAGTTACAGCACCGCGCTCGCCAGCCTGAAGGACTGCGACGTCATCATCGAAGCGATCCCGGAAAAACTCGAGCTGAAGCAAGAGGTGTTCAAGGAACTCGACTCGGTCGTCAAACCGTCCGCCATCTTCGCCACCAACACCTCCGGGTTCTGCATCGCCGATGTGGCCCGCGACGTTTCCCCGGCACGCAAAGCGCTCTTCGCCGGCATGCATTTCTCCAACCCGGTCACCGCGATGCGCATGTGCGAAGTCATCTACACGCCGGAGTCGACCGAAGAGACGGTGGCTACGGTCCGCGAACTCGCCCAAAAGGGCGGCAAGGACGTTTCGATGGTGAAGGACACGCCTGGCACTTACGGGTTCCTGCTTAACCGCATCTTCGGCGCGGCCGCCCGCGAAGCCCGCGCCATCGTCGAAGCCGGCATTGCCACGCGCGAGGACATCGACAAAGCGATGATCACCGGCCGCAACTGGCCCTCGGGCTTCTTCGGCGGGCGTGGCGGCATCGGCAAGGAGTGGTGATCCGACCCGCGATAGACATGGTCGGACTCGAGCGTGTGAGGCGCCAGGCCTGGCCCGGCCACTGGTCCGGTAACGGGACTCCCAGGCCCCGCTGGGACCCGGCTCGTTGCGGATCCGCCGAGTCTGGACCCCGTTGAGCCACTCAGAATTTACCTACTGGTGCGTATTTAGTCACCGGATTAGGGCTGCACTCGCCCATTGCAACTGCATATCGTTCGGCCGCGCCCCCGAGAAGGAAGTACTGCAATGGGACTCAACGACATCGCTACTCCATCGCGAAGCGTGTCCCGAAGGGATGTGCTGCGGCTGGCAGGAGGGGTAGCCGCCGGGGGCGCGGCCGCCGCCCTCGTACCATCCTTCGTCGCCACGTCTGGCGGGACCGCCACCGCCGTCGCCGCGGCCACTTGCGGCGCCGTGCCAACGAATTTCGGGCGCATGTTCCCACGCCTCGGCCCCGCATCCTGGTCGCTCGCCGACCTCTACCTCCTTGCGACGGCCACGATGGCCGAAGAGGAGCTGGAGCCCACACCCGAAGGCCAGGTTGACGACGAAGAGAACCTCGACATCGATGCCGGCCTCACCTACATCGGTCAGTTCATCGACCACGACCTCACCCTTGATGCCCGGCCGGACGACCTCGTCACGCCGGTCGACCCAACGACCCTCCTCAACGCCCGCTCTCCCGCCTTCGATCTCGACAGCGTCTACGGCGGCGGCCCTTCGGCTTCGCCGCAACTGTACGAATCGGATGGCATGCGCCTGAAGCTCGGCGCCCCGCTCACCGGTAGCCCCGACCGGCGGGCGCGGGACCTGCCGCGCAATTCGGCCGGGCAGGCCCTCCTCGGCGACCACGGAACGACGAAAACCGCATCGTTGCTGGCGTCCACTCCATCTTCCTGCGCCTGCACAACATCGCCGTCGCTCTGGTCCGGGCGGAGCACCCGTCGTGGCCGGCGCCGCGGGTCCTGGCCGAGGCGCAGAAGCTGGTCCGTCAGCACTACCAGTGGGCCGTCCTGACGGACTTCTTGCCCGAGATCGTCGGCCAGAACGTGGTCGATGGCATCCTACCGGGTTTTCCCCGGAGCCGGCGCGCGCAACTGCGCTTCTACAACGCCTGCGGCACGGGCATTCCCGTTGAATTCAGCGTGGCCGCCTACCGGTTCGGGCACTCGATGGTGCGGCCCATCTACCGCATCAATCAGACGGTGGCCGAACGGTTGCCCGTGTTCGACGGCACGTTCGACCCTACGAAGAGCCTGGTCGGTTTCCAGCCCAGCCCACCCAACTTCGCCATCGATTGGAAGTTCTTCTTCCTCCTCGATGGCCCGCGGAGGGTGGGGCAACCACAGGCGGCCTACAAGTTCGATAACTCGCTCGTCTTTCCCCTCAGCCTGTTGCCACTGCCCGATACAGGCGCGGGGCCGGCGAACCTGGCGAAGCGCAACCTCATGCGCGCCGTCCAACTTGGACTCCCGTCCGGGCAGGACGTCGCTCGTGCGATGGGCGTTCGCCCGCTTCGGGACGACCAGATCCTCATCGGCAAGGCGACCGGCGACCCAACGGAGGCACAGGGCATCCTCTCGGTTTCACCTGTCTTCCGGGGCAAAGCCCCGCTCTGGACCTACATCCTGGCCGAATCCACCGCTCAATCGTTCAACGTGCACGACGGTGCGATCGACGGCCCGCAACGCTCGACCATGCGGCTCGGCCCGGTCGGGGGCCGAATCGTGGCCGAGACGTTCATCGGCCTCCTGGCCGTCGATTCTGACTCCATCCTCGGCGACCCCGACTTCAGCCCGAGGCGTTCGCTGGTGGCGAACGGCCGCTTCGGCTTCAAGGAGCTGATCAGGGCCACCACGCTGCTTGGGTAACAGTCCGCCAGGCCATCCAGACCGCCCGCGATGAACGTCACCGCGGGCGGTTTGCTATTCCAGCAACGCCACGTCTTCGCTGGTGCTAGACTCGCCGCTCTCACCTTCACAACGAGAGCGCACGCACCATGTCGCGCCCGGCCGCCTGCCCAGCCTCCCACCGGCCATCGATCCGCTTCGGCTTCCGTTCGTCCGGCGACGAGCTCTCGCGCTGCCTGCGGCACGCCATCGTCTATCCGCCCGTGCTCCGGACGGCGCTGCTCACGTCGCTCGTGGTCGGCACGATCCTCACCGCCATTAACCAGGGCAACGTCCTCGCGGCAGGCCACTTCCCGCCGATCCTCTACTGGAAGATTCCACTGACCTACTCGGTGCCGTTTGGCGTCTCCGCGTTCTCCGCGCTGCGCATTTCGTTGGTGCGGGAATAGCACGCGAACGCGCGACCGGAACCTCGTTCGTGGTCGTTGCCGCGGTCACCCGACCTGAGTCACACGATCGACCCCGGCGTGCCGCCGCTGGCGAACGGGCTCACGGCGGGAAACGCGAGCTTCATCCCCGGCGGGGCAGGCACCAGCACCTGGAATGCCTCGGTCAGCACGCCATCGGGCATGTCCTGCGGCGTCGCCTGCAGGTCGATCAGCATGATGTCGCCGGTCGCCCACGAGGCCGCGATCAGCTTCGGGAAACCCGGCACCCAGGAGGGGTGCGGCGATGCCGGGTCCGGCGGGCGCCCGAGGAACGCCCCGCCAACTTGCCGCTGGAAGGTCAGCCCCTCGCCGAGAATCGTCACCGCCAGGTCGTCTCCCCGGCGCGTTACGCCCGCAACCGCGGTGCTGTCATCCGACCAGTCGAACGACGTGTAGGTTGGAGCCGAATCGCGCAGCCACTGCACCACGCGCGTCTCCTCCCCCGTCGAAGGGGC
>JBGOVF010000323.1:0-3735 GCA_041477975.1 Tepidiformaceae bacterium | reverse complement strand
CGGCCAGCGCCACCGCGGTGGTGTCGGAGCCTCCTCTGCCGAGCGTGGTGATCTCCAGGCTCTCGGTCACACCCTGAAAGCCGGCGACCACCGGCACCTTGCCTTCCCGAAGCGCTTCGAGGATGCGCCCAGGGTTGATGTCCTGGATGCGCGCCCTCGAGTGTTGCGCGCTGGTGCGCACGCCGGCCTGCAGTCCCGACAGCGATATCGCCGGCACCCCCATGCCCTCAAGGCACATCGCAACCAGCGGCGCGGTTATCGTCTCGCCGTTGGCGACGAGCATGTCAAGCTCTCGCGCGGGTGGCTCGGGGTTGACGCTCTGCGCGAGGGCGATGAGGCGATCGGTGGTGTGGCCCATCGCGGACACCACCGCGACCACTTGCTCTCCTCTTTTAACAGTGGCGGCGATGCGGCGGCTCACCCGCCGGATGCGTGCGGCGGTCCCCACCGAGGTACCGCCGTACTTCTGAACGATCACAGAGTCCTGAACATCCCCTTGTCAGTGACCCGAGTGACCAGCCCGCGGCCATGCTGCGGAGCCGCAGCGGCCATAGCTTTCGCAACTTTCGACGCCGTCGCGGGCGGGCAGAACGCGAAGACGCTGGGACCGGCGCCGCAGATGGCCGCGCCGTACGCGCCGGCCGTATCGGCTGCGTGCAACACCTCCTGCGTCCACGGATAAAGGTGCAGCCGTTGAGGCTGGTGGAGCCGGTCCTTCATCGCGTGAACCAGGAGCGATGGTCGCTTGGCCGAGATGGCACGCACGAGCAAAGCCGCGCGCGCGACGTTGAACACCGCGGCCTCACGCGACACCTCGTCCGGCAGGACGGCGCGCGCCTTCTCGGTCGGCATTGGCGCATGAGCGACGAACAGGGCAAGCCCCCAACCAGGATTCGGCAGCTTCTCGTCGAACAGTTCCGAAACAATGCGAATGCCACCTGCGGCGGCTGCCGCGACGTTGTCACGATGGCCTTCGTCCGCGCCGGCGTCGATGACGTGGCTCTTCACGTCCCAGGGACTCGCCAGCGCCGATGCGGCCAGGCGGGCGGCCGCGCTGCTGCCGAGCCCGACACCCATGGGTATCTCGCTGCGCACCCGACCCTTCATGGCGAGGTGGGAGAACGGGTTGACATGCGCCATCAGGTACTCCGCGCCCTCTCCTTCGTAGTCCCACGATGGGAAGTCGGCGGGATTCGCCTCGACCTCGAGCCAGAGGTCGATCGCCATCGCCATGCAGTCAAACGCCGGGCCCATGTTGGCGATTGAGGCGGGAACACGGACTCTCATAGTTTCAAGACCTTAGCGAGTGTGCGCGCATCTCCGTCAAGCTCGATTGGCGGTTCGACGTTCTTGAGGGCCGCATCGGGATCTTTCAACCCTGATCCAGTCAGCACGACGACGGTGATCGCATCCTTGGCGATCTTGCCTTCCCGCACCAGCCGGTAAAGGAGCGCCAGCGGCGCCGCCGAAGCGGGCTCGGCAACCACACCCCCGCTGCTGGCCAGCTGGACCTGGGCGGCAAGGATCTCGGTGTCGGTGACGGCGGCGATCATGCCGCCGGACTCGTCGCGCGCGCTGGTCGCACCCTCCCACGAGGCGGGGTTGCCAATCCGGATCGCCGAGGCGACCGTCTTCGGCTGCGCGACGGGGTGCCCGCTGACGATCGGCGACGCCCCCTCCGCTTGCGCTCCCACCATCCTGGGCAGACGCGTCGACCGCCCGGCGCTGTGGTATTCGCGGAATCCCTTCCAATAGGCGGTGATATTGCCGGCGTTGCCGACCGGCAGCATGAGGTAGTCGGGCGCATCGCCCAGCGCGTCGACGATCTCGAACGCGGCGGTCTTCTGCCCCTCCAGCCGGTTGGGGTTCACCGAGTTCATCAGCGCCACGTTGTAGCGGCTGGTGAGGTCGCGCACGGTCTCGAGGGCCGTGTCGAAGTTGCCCTTGAGGGCGATCACCTTCGCCCCGTACATGAGGGCCTGTGACAGCTTGTTCATGGCGATCTCGCCCGACGGCACCACGACGATGGCGCGGACGCCTGCCCGCGCAGCGTAGGCGGCCATCGACGCCGATGTGTTTCCGGTGGACGCGCACATCAGCACCCGGCTCCCGGCTTCCAGGGCCTTCGCCACGGCCACCACCATGCCGCGGTCCTTGAACGACCCCGTCGGGTTGAGACCCTCGTACTTGAAGTACAGGTTCTTCAGCCCGAGCGCCTTGCCGATGTTCCGGCTTGGGACGAGCGGGGTCGAGCCCTCCTGGAGGTCGATCTCGGGCGTCGCGGGCCCGACTGGCAGGTGCTCGCGATAGCGAGCGATAACGCCCATCGGTCTCAGAACACGCGCAGGAAAGAGGACACCGCGTGCACCGGCTCCAGTTTCGCGATCGCAGCCCGCGCCTTCTGCAGGCTGGCGTCGCTCGACGGGTGAGTGGTCACCACGAGCTCCGCAGTCCTTTCCTGCACCCACGCGTCCTTCTGTATGAAGCTCGAGATGCTGACCCCCTCCTCGGCGTACACCTGCCCGATGGCCGCCAGCACGCCGGCGCGATCATCGACGCGAATCCGGTAGTACGCGCGGGTCATCACCTCCCCCATCGGGATCACGGCGACCCGGTCGTCGAAGCTGAAGGACGGGCGGCTCTGAACGCCGCGGCGAATCGAGCGCGCCAGGTCGATGAGATCTCCCACCACGGCAGAAGCCGTCGGCCGCCCGCCGGCCCCCTGTCCAACGAGCAACACCTGTCCGACAAGGTCGCCTTCGACGAAGACCGCGTTGGTGGCGCCTTCGACCTGGGCCAGCGGATGGTCCAGGGGAACCATGGCGGGATGGACCCGGGCCTCGATCTTGCCGGGATGGCGCTGGGTATGCGCGATGAGCTTGATGGCGTAACCGAGCTCCCGTGCGTACCTGAAATCCACAGGCTCGATGCCCTCGATTCCCTCGCGATAGATGTCGTCGGGGCGAACCTTTATCTCGTAAGCGATCGAACCGAGGATCGCAAGCTTGTAGGTGGCATCGAAACCGCCAACGTCGTCGGTGGGATCGGCTTCCGCAAAACCCGCAGCCTGGGCTTCTCGCACCGCCTCGTCGAGGGAAAGGTTCGCGGCGGCCATCCGGCCGAGGACGTAGTTGGTGGTCCCGTTGATGACGGCGGAGAGCCGCTCGATGCGATTGGCCTGAAGGTCGGTGCGGAAAGTGCTGATCAGCGGGATGCCACCCCCGACCGCAGCCTCGAAGTAGAGATCCACGTTCTTCTCGGCGGCCAGATCGAGAAGGTCCGGACCGTGCTTGGCCATGACCACCTTGTTGGCTGTGACCACGTGCTTCCCGGCACGAATCGCCCGTTCCAGATATCCCCGCATCGGCTCTTCGCCGCCGGCCACCTCGACGATGACGTTGATGTCCGGGTCATCGAGCAGGTCCTCGGGATTTGCGGTGATCAGCGTCTTGTCAACCTCGACCGAGCGCTGCTTCGCGGGGTCGCGAACGAGCACGCGCCGCAAGCAGAGCTCGACCCCCGCCCGGCGCGCCAGCTGCGCTTGCCAGGTGAGCATTCGCTCGGCGACCTGCGTGCCCACGGTCCCAAGACCGATGAGGCCGACGTTTAGGGGGGAGGAGGCCATGGGCGCTATTCTCCCTGCCATGACCCTGGTGCTGCGCGAGGCCGACGTGGAGCGGGTGATCCAGATGGACCCGGTGATCGCCGCGGTGGAGTCAGCGATGCGCGAGCTGG
>JBGOVF010000334.1:0-3691 GCA_041477975.1 Tepidiformaceae bacterium | reverse complement strand
GCGCTTCGCCCACGACGCGCAGGTTCTTCACCCACTGCCGTTCGCCGTAAGGCGCGACGATCCACTCGTGGCCATCCTCCGCGATAAGCGTGACCGGTGTGCTGTATGGCTTACCCGACGTGCGACCCGCTACGGTGAGCAGCCAGGTGTGCTCGCCGGCCAGGCCGAGGCGCAGCAGCAGCCGCACCATTCGGTTGGCGATTCGTCGCCCAGTCGTCAGCCGGTACTGTTCCGCCACGCACCCATAGTAACGATTCCGGTCCTCGCGGGGCGCTCGGCTAGGCAGCGAGTTCTCTCGGTGGCTCGCCGCTCGTGAATTCGGATGACGGGTGGCCGAGGAGGAAGCCCTGCACGGCGTGGACCATGCTCGTCGTGACCTCGTCGCCGCCAGCGGCGACCCAGCGCACGAGTTCCATCATGCGATGGTCCTCCACGCCGTCGGCCACCACACGGGCTCCGGCCTGTGCGGCGAACGCGACGATCGCCATCACGGCCGCCTTTCCCATTGTGTCGTTGATAGCGCTCTTCAACACGTCGCGGTCGATCTTCACGAACTCGACTGGAACGCGCCGGAGCATTTCGAGCCCGGCGTTGCCTGTTCCCACGTCATCCAGGGCTACCTGGAACCCCGCGGCGTGAAGCTGCCCCACGGCCGCTTCAATCACGGGGACCGCTACCGTCGACCGCTCCGAGATCTCCAGGACGACGCGTTGCGGCGGGAACCCGCCGGCCGCGAACTCGGCTGCAAGCGCGCTGGCGGAAAAGGACGCATGGCTGAGCGTGTACGGGGAGAGGTTGGCAAACAGCAGGGTGTCGCCGCCAATCTCGGAAAGGCGAGCGACGACCGCCGCGCGATACGTGGCGTCGAGGTCGGCGCATTTCCCGAGCCGCTCGGCGATGGCGAACGCCAGGCGCGGCCCGGCGATGTTGTACTCATCGGGGATGCGAGCCAGGGCTTCGTGCCCCAGGAGCGAGCTGTCGGCGAGGCTCCAGATCGGCTGGAAGGCGGCATCGACGGCTCCTTCGCTCAGGAGCCGCCTCAGTGCGTTCATCTTCGCCGCCGGGAATGCTGGCTTCGTCCCGGCGGAGGGGACGAACACGACCGTTGCGTCGCGTCCGCGAAGCTTCGCTTCGTAGAGGGCCGAGTCGGCCTGCTGGCGGAGCACCGTATCGTCCCCCTGACAGTTGCAGGCATCGGCCACTCCGATACTCAGCGTGGGGCCATCCTTCAGCGACAGGGCGGCGCCCTGTCGCAGGCGCTCCAGCACCCGGCCGGCGGCATCCACGTCCGCGTGCGGGAGGATAATGGCGAACTCGTCGCCGCCGACTCGGAAAACGTAGTCCTCGCGGCGCGTGAACTCGTTGAGGAGGCCGGCGACATCTCTCAGGACGGAGTCACCACGGCCATGACCCCACGTATCGTTGACGTTCTTGAACTCGTCGACGTCGATCATCGCCAGCATCAGCTTTTCGTCGTGCCGGTGCGCCCGCGCAACCTGGCGCCGCAGCTCTTCGAGGAACGCCCGATGGTTCCCCAGCCCCGTCAGGCTGTCGGTCAGCGCCGCCGTCCGAAGCTGATTCAGCTCCGCCCGCTGGAGCGCGTCGCGACCGGTGAACGACTGCACACCGGCGAGCAGTGCCAACACGAGCAGCAGTCCCACCGCACACACCGCCACCGTGATCTTCACATTCGCCGTTTGGTTGCTTGTCAGCGTCTGCAGGTCCGTCGCGGCGCGCTGCTCGCGGGCATCAGCCGGCACAGCGAGCTTCGCGAGAATGCGGTCGGCGGTCGCCGCGTCTGGGATTGTGTCCGTGATCGGCTCACCTCGTTCGATCGAGAGGAAGATCCGCCGCACCGTCGCCAGGGCGGGCAGTTCGTCCTGGTAGAGAGCCTCCACCAGTGCGCGATCCTGGCTCGTGCCCGTCTCGCGTATGGCGCTCAGCGCCGCGAGCGCTTCGTCCACCGCGCCGTCGAAGCGCCCGCGCGTTTGCGGCGTCGGCGCCTTGAGGTGCTGCTCCAAGGCCAACTGTGCGCTGACCACGGCCAGGCGCGCCCGGTCGTACGTGCGGCTAATCTCGGCCGACTGTTGAACCTCGCGGCTCGTGTCGCGCGTTTGAATCGAGGAGTGCACGACGAACGCCCCGATCCCGATGAAGACGAGGATCAGGAGCAGCGCTGCAACGCGTCCCGCGTAGCGAAAAGAGAAGTGCACCCAGGCGGCCTCGTTCGGTTTACGTATGGTGACTATCGGTCCATTTCGGGCCGAGCTGTAGCTCGGGATTACCCTGAGCACACCTCTCGGCCATGCGCTAGAGTGCGGCCATCGTGACCACCGATTCCTCTGTTGGCGGGCCTCTCGCGGGCATCCGGGTGCTGGACCTCGCTACCGAGCGTGCGGAGCTGACGGGCCGAGTCCTGGCTGACCTCGGCGCGCGTGTGTTGAAGATCGAGCCGCCCGGCGGCGCTTCCGCCCGCTTCCTGCCGCCCTTCGACCACGACCGCGTGAGCGGCGAGACCTCTCTCTACTGGGCAGCGGTCGCACTCGGCAAGGAAAGCGCCGTGGTCGACATCGAAAGTGCCGAAGGGCAGGAGCGCCTTCGCCGGCTGGTCGGCGGAGCAGACATCCTGATCGAGTCGTTCGACCCCGGCGTGATGGAGTCGCTGGGCCTCGCGTACGATCGGCTGCATTCGATCAATCCCGGCCTTATCTACGTGTCGGTTACACCGTATGGGCAGGATGGCCCGCTCGCCACCAGGCCCGCCACTGACCTGACCCTCGAAGCTTCCGGCGGGCTGCTAGGCCTCCAGGGAGACGGCGACCGGCCACCAGTCCCGGTCGGCTATCCGCAAGCCGCCTTCCACGCCGGCGTGCAGGCTGCCGCAGATGCCGTCATTGCGCTGAACGAGCGTGAACGGTCCGGGCTCGGCCAGCACCTCGATGTTTCCATGCAGGCCGCCATGGTCTGGACGCTGATGAACGCCACGGGCTATCCGCCGAACACAGGCGGCGACCCTCCGACGAGCGGCGAAAACCGGCGGAAGGGCCGCATCGAAATCGCCCCCGGCCTGGTCTTCCCGAACATCTGGCGCTGCAAGGACGGCTACGTCCAGGCGACGATGACGCTCGCCGGGCTGGGCGGCCGGACGCTCGGGAACCTGGTGAAACTCATTGAAGCCGAGGGCATGCTCTCTCCGTCGCTCGGCGACGGGTGGATTGCCTGGACCGACGCCCTGGCGCCCGGCTCGGTCGACGCGGAGACGCTCACCGTCGCACGCGACGAGATCGCACGCTACTTCGAGCTCCGCACGTGTGAGGAACTGATGCGGCGTGCGGTTGAGCACAAGCTGCTGGTCTCCCCCATCCGCACCGTCCCGGCCCTGCTCGAATGGCCGCAGCTGAAGGAACGTGACTACTGGGAGCTGGTTGGCGGGCGCCTCCATCCCGGCGTCCCGGTCCGCCTGAGCCGCACGCCAATGCGCCTGAGCGCTCCGGCACCCGCCCTCGCCGAACACCAGACAACCCTGTCTGATTGGCCAACCAGCCAGCCGGCTCGACCGGTGGCCGCTACGCGCGGCCGGCCCTTCGAAGGCCTAAAAGTGGCCGACTTCGCATGGGTTGGCGTGGGACCGATCATCGCAAAGGCGCTGGCGGACCACGGCGCAACTGTCGTGCACATCGAAAGCAGCACG
>JBGOVF010000342.1:0-3646 GCA_041477975.1 Tepidiformaceae bacterium | reverse complement strand
TGGTCACGATTCAAACCGGGGGAGCTTTGTCGTGACCGCCGTTTTCGGACCCAAACGCGCCGGACCGCTGGATAGGCAGATGGCGCGGGCGAAGCACGTGGCAGGCCACCTGCAAGCAAGGCGTGCAGCGTTTGCGAGGCACGGCCCCGGACGCTAGCGTGGGGGTGTGTCCGAATGGTTCCGCTTTCCCGATCCGGTGAACGACGTCGCCGCGAGGCTCGTCGCCGGCGGGGTCGTGCTTCTCACGCTCACGATCCTTGTCGGCCAGCTGCCGTGGCTCATGTTCCTGCTGGCGTTCGGCTTCCTGGCGCGCGTGGCCAGCGGCCCACGCTTCAGTCCGCTCGCGCTGCTCGTCACGCGGGTGATCGAACCACGGATTGGGATTGAGCCCCGCCCGACGCCGGGCCCTCCGAAGCGGTTCGCGCAGGCCATCGGTGCGACGCTCTCGACGGCCGCCGTCGCCCTCTACTTCCTGTCCGGCTTCCACACAGCCGCGTACGTGTTGGTCGGGATGGTCGCGGTGGCCGCATCGCTCGAGTCGTTCGTTGGGTTCTGCCTCGGCTGTTGGATCTTCTCGTTGTTAATGCGCGTTGGGGTCATCCCGGAAAGCGTCTGCGAGGCCTGCGCCGACATCGCACGGCGGCGAACGGTCGCCTGACAGTTGGCTCGACGGCTGGCCTTAACTTGACAGCCCCCCTTCGCCACCTACCATTTGCTGATTCGCCGTCCCTCATATCCCAACCGGCGCCAGTAGCACAAAGGAGCACCCATGGCCGAGCTGAAAGATTCCGCCGACCAGTTCGCGAAGGACCTCGCGGCCCAGAACATCGCGGGCCTGATGATGGCCTTCACCCCCAACGGCATGATGCAGGCGATGGCCCTGCAACAGCAGATGGCTTCGGCCCCGCAGCCCGGAGGCACCCCGACGATCGACGTCAACGTCCTTGGCCAAGAAGGCGACGACCACCTCGTGGAAATCGTCATGGCCGGTGCAGAAGCCTCGACCACGATCGCGACGCGCTGGAAGGATGTGGCGGGCGCCTGGAAAGTGGACGCGATCGGCCTCAAGGCCTGATCCAGTTCGGATCGCAGAAAAGGCCGGCGATAATCGCCGGCCTTTTGTCGTCATCGAGCCTGAGCCGCTAACCTTTCTTCAATGGCGCAATCACTAACCGGCGCAAAGCCGCTCTTCCTTCATCGCCGTCTTCAGCGGTTCCTCCTTGTGGGCTGGACGTTCGTGACGGTCTATCTCAGCTACAAGCGCATCCAGCGGAACAAGAAGCTTTCCAAGGAGCAGCGCGACCAACGTTACGCCCGCGCCCACCAGCGCAACGCCGAGCGCATCTACAGGCTCGCCATCCGCATGGAGGGCCTGATGATCAAGACCTGCCAGTTCATCAGCAGCCGCGCCGATGTTGCCCCGCCCGAATATGTCACCGTCCTCAGCCGCCTCCAGGACCAGGTGCCGACGCGCTCGTTCGAAGCCATCGCCGGGCAGATCCAACGTGAACTGGGCGCCGGCCCCGACGAGATCTTCGACGCCTTCGCGCGTAAGCCGATCGCCTCGGCCTCGCTCGCGCAGGTGCATCGCGCGCGCACGAAAGAGGGCCGGGATGTCGCCGTCAAGGTGCAATACCCGGGCATCGAACGGGTGCTCGAAACGGACCTCCGGAACATCGCGATCCTCGTCCGAATCCTCGCGCGCATCGAGAGGAACTTCGATTTCCGCGCCCTCTTGAACGAAGTCAACAAGGACTTCCCGCGCGAGCTCGATTTCGTCCTCGAAGGAAAGAGTGCCGAACGGATTGCGCGCGACCTCGCACACCGCGCGGACATTCGCGTCCCGGAAATCGTCTGGGAGCATTCGGCCCGCCGCGTGTTGACGATGGAGTACATCGAGGGCATCAAGATCTCGGACATTCCCCGGCTGGAGGCGGCGGGCATCGACCCGAACCAGGTCGCGTTGATCATGACCGAGGCCTACTGCGAGCAGATCCTCGTGCACGGCTATTTCCACGCTGACCCACACCCCGGGAACCTGTTCGTGCTCGCCGGCCCGGTCGTGGTGTTCCTCGATTTCGGCCTGTCGAAGGAGCTACCGGAGGCCTTCCGGCTCAACTACGCCAGGTTGGTCATGGCGCTCATCAGCCAGGACGCAGGGGAGATGGTGGAAGCTTTCCGGGCCATCGGGTTCAAGACGCGGAGCGAAGACCCCGAGTCCCTCGTCGCGCTGGGACGGTCGTTCTTCGAACAGGGAGGGCCGGAGCAGAAGCCGTACGTCGATGCGGACGTGATGCCCGAAGTGAACGAGCGGCTCTCACGAATCCTGAACGCGAACCCCGTGACGGAAATTCCCGGCGACATCCTGCTTATCTTCCGCGTGCTGGGATTGATGAGCGGGCTGCAAAAGCGTCTGGACAGCCACGTGAATGTGGTCGAGACGATCACTCCTTACGCTGAGGCGCAGGCCGCTCGCCTGGCCGAACTCTCCGCCGAACCGGCGGGGTAGTGTTACAAGGCGACAAGTTACGTCGAGTTTCGGCTTCCGTCGCTCCGACAGTATGTTGACCGTCAAGAGTCTGCGATAATGCGCCGCTTCGTGGGCCCATCGGCGCGCACCGAAGTGGCAGGAGTTGAGCGCAATGCAGCCGACCGCAGTCGTCCGCGAAACCATCGCGCGGTGGCAAGAGCAACTTCTGCAACTTGACCGGCGCAACAACCTTTTGTACTTCAAGCCGGGCACTCGGGCCGTAGGGATTGCCGCGACCGACGTGGACGTTTTCGTCGAGAGGCTCACAGGCGCACGGAACGGTCTTCGATTCGCGTGGGCTGAGCCGCGAGCCACCGGCAGCCAGCGGCCTCGCGGCGCGGCCATTGCAACGGTCCCGCAGGCGTACGTCTTGCCGGGCGATATCGAGACTGACTGTCCGCCAGTCGACCTCCAGCGACGCCTCAAGAAGCTCCAGAAGACCGACAAGGAGTGGCTCGAGGAGCAAGGCGTCAATGTCCTCTTCCTGGGTGTAGGGCTCCTGACGTGGGTTGATGTTGACGGTGAGGTTGCACGGTCTCCGCTACTTCTCGTCCCGTGCGACCTCTCGCAGCCGTCTCCGCGAGACCATTTCTCGCTCGTGCGAGAGGCCGACGACGCCACCATCAACACGACGCTGCGCTACAAGCTGGAGAAAGAGTCGGGCGTGACGCTGCCGGAATTGGAAGATCCGGAATCCGCACCGTCCCGCTATCTCGCCGCCGTGGAAGAGCTGGTCCGGCGGCGAGACGGCTGGTCGGTTTCTCGCGAAATAGTCCTCGCGACGTTCCAGTTCTCGAAGCTCGCAATGTGGGAAGATCTGGGCCGGCTGAAGGACGAGGAGATGATTGAGCCGCTCGTGTGTTCGCTGGCCGGTGACCGCGACGCGCGAGCGCCGCAGTCGGGCCCGACGGGCGCGGTTTATGAGAAGTCCGTCAAGGACCTTGCTGGCGGCCTGATCGACGATGCGATCGCCCCAGGTGACCAACTGCTCGCCTTGCCGGCCGACTACAGCCAGGTTCTGGCAGTAGAGCAGGCTTTGAGCGGCCAGCACCTGGTGATCCACGGGCCGCCGGGCACCGGCAAGAGCCAGACGATCGCGAACGTCATCGGCGCCCT
>JBGOVF010000426.1:0-3136 GCA_041477975.1 Tepidiformaceae bacterium | reverse complement strand
TGGCGCCGCGATCTCTGGAGCCGTGTGCCGGGTGGCGAAGTCCTCGAAGTGGGAGTGGGCACCGGCGCGAACATGCCGTTCTATCCGGCCGAGGTCCACGTAACGGCTATCGACATTGCGGAGAACATGCTCGCGAGGGCCGAAGCGCGTGCCGCGAAACTGGGCGTCGATGTGGACCTGGGCCGAATGGACGCGGAGCACCTGGACTTTCCCGACGGCCGCTTCGACTGCGTGGTCGCCTCCTTCGTCTTCTGTTCGGTCCCGGACCCGGTTGCCGGACTGAAGGAGGCCCGCCGCGTACTTAAGCCGGGGGGAGTCCTGCTTCTTCTCGAGCACGTGCGCAGCGAGAACCCGCTCCTGGGCAAGCTCATGGACGTCCTCAACCCCGTGGTCGTCCGCCTGGCGGGCGCCAATATCAACCGGCACACGGCCGAGAACGTGCGCGCCGCGGGTTTCGCCGAAGTGGTAGTTGCACGCCGCATGGGAGCCATCGTGAGGCTCATCGAGGCTCGCCCGTGAAGGGCACGCCTGGGCAGCCACCTCAGCTCCCCGGCGGGCGCCGGCCTGGCCCGATCGGCCCGCATTAAACCTACGACTGGCTATAGTAGAAGCCTGCCCACTGCGGTCAGGCTGAAAAGCGGTGATACGGGAACGAACAGTCTGAGAGGATCGGAATGACGATGGAGGCAGCGGCGGACAGGCGACAGCCGAGCGACACGATGGCGAAAGACCCGATCTGCGGGATGGTCATCGACAAGTCGACGGCCCTCAAGCTGGAGCGCAGCGGGCGCACGTACTACTTCTGCAGCCCGAACTGCCAGCGCACGTTCGAATCGCCCGAGCAAGAGCTCAAGGCGATGCGGACGCGTGTCTCCATCGCGCTCACAGCCGTCCTCTTGCTGGCTATCGGGCGGGCGGCGGCATTCATCGCCCTCGCAGCCGGGGCGACCCTCCTGACCTGGGCGCCGGTCCCGGGGTTGCCGTGGCTTACGTGGGGCCGCTGGCTGTTCGTGCTCGTGACTCCGGTTCAGTTCATCGGTGGATGGACCTTCTACAAGGGAGCCTGGAGCGCTATCCGCACGCGCAACATCAACATGGACTTCCTCATCGCGCTCGGCACCAGCACCGCCTACCTCTACAGCGTCGCTGTCGTGTTCTTCCCGTCCGTCCTCCCGGTCGAGGTTGGCGAGCGAGAGGTCTACTTCGAAGTTTCTGCCGTAATCATCGCCTTCGTCCTGCTCGGGAAGTACATGGAAGAGGCGATCAAAAAGCGGTCCTCGGCGGCCGTGCGCAAGCTCCTCGACCTGCGGCCAGCCACGGCAACCGTGATCCGCGAGGGCCAGGAGATGCAGATCCCGGCCGAAAGCATCGCCGTCGGCGAGATGATCGTGGCCCGGCCTGGTGAGCGCATCGCCACCGACGGCACGGTTGTCGATGGGAGCTCTGCGGTCGACGAGTCCATGCTCACCGGCGAATCGATGCCCGTCGAAAAACAGGCCGGCAGCCAGGTGATGGGTGGCACCTTCAACCAGGCCGGTCTCCTCCGCTTCACTGCCACTCGTGTGGGCGCCGAGACGGCTCTCGCGCAGATCGTCAAGTTGGTGGAGGACGCACAGGCGACCAGCGCCCCGATTCAGCGCCTCGCGGACCGGGTGACGCGGGTGTTCGTCCCGGCGGTCGTGCTGGTCGCGTTTACCGCATTCTTCGGCTGGTGGGCGCTCGGTGACTTTCCCCAGGGACTGCTGGCCTTCATCGCTGTCCTCATCATCGCCTGCCCATGCGCCCTTGGCGTGGCCACACCCGCTGCGCTCATGGTGGGCGTGGGCAAGGGGGCCGAGGCCGGCATCCTCATCCGGGGCGGTGACATCCTCGAGCGTGCGCAGAAGTTGGACACGGTCGTGTTCGACAAGACCGGCACCCTGACCCGCGGCGAACCGAGCGTGACCGACATCGTCCCGCTCATCGAGATGGACGAAGCAGGACTGCTCACACTCGCCGCCGCCGTGGAAGTCGGATCTGAGCACCCGCTGGGCGCGGCGATCGTGCGCGAGGCCAACCATCGAGGGTTGGCACTGCCAGACGTGCACGGCTTCGAAGCCCTTGCCGGCCGCGGCATCCGCGGGGAGATCACGGGCCGATCGGTGCTGCTCGGCAACCGCCGTCTCTTCACCGAATGTGGGATCGACCCCGCCTCCGTGGAGGATGAGCTGGCGCGGCTCGAACTCGAGGGCAAGACTGCCATGCTGGTCGGTTACGACGGCCGCGTTGCAGGGATCGTCGCTGTCGCCGACACCGTCAAGCCGGAGGCCCGCGAAGCTGTCACCGCCCTCCTCCGTGACCACGTTGAGGTGGTCATGCTCAGCGGCGACAACGAACGCACGGCACGCGCTGTGGCCGCCACCCTGGGGATAGGACGGGTGATTGCCGAGGTGCTTCCGGGCGACAAGGCCCGCATCATCCAGGACCTGCAACGGCAGGGCAAGGTTGTCGCGATGGTCGGCGATGGCGTGAACGATGCACCGGCGCTCGCCGCCGCCGACATCGGAATCGCCATCGGCTCCGGCTCGGATGTGGCGAAGGAGACGGGCGGCATTATCCTCATCAAAGACGACGTCCGGGATGTGGTTACGGGCATCCGGCTTTCGCGCGCGACCATGCGTAAGATCAAGCAGAACCTGTTCTGGGCGTTCGCCTACAACAGTGCCGGCATCCCGATCGCGGCCCTGGGCTTCCTCAACCCCATCATCGCGGCCGCGGCTATGGCGCTGAGTTCACTCTCGGTGATCGTGAACTCGGCCCTTCTCAAGCGGGCGCGGGTCGCGCCGGCATCCAACCCGGAATAGTAACTGGCCGGAAAGGAGCCCCATCCATGAAGACAGACACTCTTGTCTATGCTGCGTTTGGAGCCCTGTTCCTGGTTTGCACCGTCGTCCTCCTGGGATTCGTGCTGATCGCATGGCTGGGGCTGACGCCTGGGCTGCTTTGGATGGCCGCCGCGACGCCGTTCGCAGTGTTCATCCTCGTCCTTTTCTACCGGTACAGCGGCCTGGGACAGGAGCGCGACTTCGGACGGCTCAACGGTGAGAGGCACTGGCGGTGATCCCAGGGGCGCTGCCCTTTGCCTCGTGCGCGACGC
>JBGOVF010000027.1:0-11467 GCA_041477975.1 Tepidiformaceae bacterium | reverse complement strand
GGCGTGCGCCAGCCGGGCATGTGGGCCGGGCACGCGCTCGTGATGCGGGCGCCACTCATGCTCGGCCGTGTGTACAAGATGACCGAGCACGTGGTGGACAAGGGCCGCTCGGGACGGGCGGTGTTCTTGACCTACGAGTTCAGGGTGACGTCTACGGGCGGGCACGAACTCGCCGTCGGGCGCCACAAGGTGAAGTGGCTGGCCGCGGACGGCGAGTGACCACGGGTTCGGCGCCCATGCCGTAGACTCCGGCGGGCAGTTACCGAAGCCGGAGAGCACGCCTGATGTCCTGGCAACCAGAAGTCGATGAACTCCATCGCCGCGCCGAGATGGGCCGCGCCATGGGCGGCCCCGATTCGATTGCGTTCCACAAAGGCCGCGGAAAGCTCACGGTGCGCGAGCGCATCGAGCTGCTGGCCGACCCGGGCACCTTCGAAGAGACCGGCGCGCTCGCCGGCCGCCCGGAGTGGGATGGCGTCGAGCTGGCAACCCTGACGCCGGCGAACTCAGTGATAGGCATCGTCAGGATCGGCGGCCGCAAAGTGGTGGTGCACGGTGGCGATTTCACCATCCGCGGGGGCTCCGCAGATGGTTCCATCGCGGACAAGGCGGGCTGGGCGGTGAAGCAGGCGTTCATGAACAAGCTGCCGTTCATCCGCCTGCTCGATGCGACCGGTGGCAGCGTGCGCACATTCGAAACGATGGGACGCACCTACCTGCCGAGCAGCCAGGGCTCACTCGATGTGGAGCTGCTGCAGCGCGTGCCCTGCGTCTCGGCGGTGCTCGGGTCCGTCGCGGGGCTTCCGGCCGTCCAGGCGGCGATGTGCCACTTCAACGTCATGGTGAAGGGAACCAGCCAGGTGTTCGTCGCCGGGCCACCCGTGGTGAAGGCCGGCCTCGGGATCGACATCACGAAGGAAGAGCTCGGCAACGAGGACGTCCAGGTGCGGCAGTCGGGCGTGATCGCCAACCTTGCCGAGGACGAAGCGGACGCGCTCGTCCAGATCCGGAAGTTCCTTTCCTACCTGCCTCAGAACATCTTCGAGATGGCGCCGCGCACAGAGCCCACGGACGACCCGAACCGTCGCGATGAGGGCCTCATCTCAGTTGTCCCCCGCGACCCGCGGCGAGTGTTCAACCCGCGGCGCATCCTCGATATGGTCCTCGACCACGATTCGTTCTTCGAAATCCAGCCATTGTATGGGCGCTCGCGCATCACCGGCCTGGCGCGCGTGAACGGTTACCCGGTGGGCGTGATGATCAACAACCCGAGCTTCCTGGGTGGCTCGATGGACAAGGCCGCCGGTGAGAAGACGGCGCGCCTTCTGCAGCTCTGCGACACCTTCCATCTGCCGCTCGTCTACTTCTGCGACGAGCCCGGCTTCATGGTCGGTCTGGAGGAAGAGAAGAAGGGGATTATCCGCGCGGGAGCGCGCGTCATGTCGCTGCTCGCCCTTTCGCAGACCCCGTATATGACCTTCATCGTGCGCCAGGTCTATGGCGTGGCCGGAGGGCTACACTCTCGCGGCGGCATGAACCTCTACCGCCGGTTTTCGTGGCCGTCGGGGCGTTGGGGTTCGATGCACATCGAGGGCGGTGTCTCGGCGGCCTACCGGCGCGAAATCGACGCTTCCCCTGACCCGGAGGCGAAACGCGCGGAGATCGAGGCGCGGCTGAACGCGCTCGCATCACCCTTCCGCACGGCCCACTCGTTCGCCGTGGAGGACATCATCGACCCGCGGGACACCCGTCCGCTGCTCGTAGAGTTCGTGGAGGACGCGCAGCAGGCGTCGCGCGCTCAGTTGGGGCCGACGAGTCGGATCCCGTTCCTGCCCTGACGCCTGTCAGCGCAGCGCGACCGTGCCGAACACCGCACCTGCTGCCACCACCTGCCACGGCGCCCGCCCGAACGTTGCCAATGCGACGAAAGCCGCGACCGCGACAAGTGCGCGCAGCCAGCCGTCCACGGCCAGCCGCAGCAGCGTGAAGCTCCCGGAGACCAGCAGCCCGAGCGCGACGGGCGCCAGTGTCGCGCGGATGGTGAGCATGAACGGGCGCTGACTGAGGCGGCCCCAGCGGTCGGCAACGAACCAGGTAAGCGCCGCCGGGGGGGTGAACATCGCCACGCCGGCCACGATGGCGCCGGGCACCCCTGCCGCGCGGAAGCCGATTGCGACGACCATCAGCATGCCCGGGCCGGGGGTGACCTGAGAGAGCGCGTACGCGTCTACGAACTCCTGGTGAGTGACCCAGTGGTGCTGGCCCACCACCAGCTTCTCCATCTCCGGCAGGATGCCGATGCCGCCCCCGAAGGCCACGAACGTGAGCCGCGCGAACACGAGCACGATCTGGATAAGGTCGCTCACCGTTTCTGCCTCGCGACCAGGAAGGACAGCGGCAACACCAGCGCGAGCACCAGGAAGATGGACCAGTGGAGCAGTCCAAAGAGCACGAACGTGACCCCCACGATCGCGTAACCAGGCCAGTTGGCGGCGCCTCCTCGGAGCCGCCAGACCGCGGCGGCCGATAGCCCCGCCGCCGCCGCGCTCACTCCGCGCCCGATCGGTTCGCTCACCGATGCGGGCATCCCGTTGAAGTAGAGCCAGGCGAGGCCAAGGATCGAAATTGCGCCGGGCAGCGTCAGGCAGAGCACTGCGACGATGGCTCCCTGCCCACCCCGCAGCCGTTGCCCCAGGTACGCCGCCAGGTTGCCGATGTTCGGTCCGGGCAGTATCTGGCTGACCGCGATCGCTTCCAGGAACTCCTCCTCGGTGACCCATTTGCGTTTCTTGACGAAGGCGTCCTGGAAGTAGGCCGAACGCCCGCCCCCGAAACTGGTAAGGCCGATCAGGAGGAACTCGCGGAACGTATCGCGCAGCGACGGGCGAGGACGTTCGGGGGCGGGGGGTTTGGGGCTCGGGGCTGCACTCATGGGGGCGTCGGGGGCCAATCCTCGGCGGGTGGCTGGAATCGTACGAGGCGCCCGCGTTTTGCGCGCTGGTGCGCGATTTCCGGAGTCGCGGCCCTCCGTGGCCGCTGGTGCCATGCAACATCGCACGCGTCGCCTGAGAACTCGCGGAAGCCGCAGGTCTAGAATCGAGGCACTTCCGAGCAAGGAGCTGTTCCGCCCATGGACCTCGAACTCAACGCCAGGAGGGCAATAATCACGGGTGGGAGCAAAGGCATCGGCAAGGCGATTGCGCGCGCCCTTCTGGAGGAAGGAGCCGATGTCGCCCTCGTGGCCCGGGGCGAGCAGGACCTCCAGGCCGCCCAACGCGAGCTCGCCGCGCCGGGCAAGGGCAAGGTGATCGCTATCACCGCCGATACCGGCAACGATGCATCGGTCCGAGCCATGGTGGAGCGCGCCGTCGCGGAACTGGGTGGCGTCGACATTCTCGTCAACTCGGCCGCGAAGGCTGGCGGGCAGGGGCCGGTGCCCACGCTCGCGCAGATTACCGATGACCTGTTCTGGGACGACATGAACGTTAAGGTGATGGGCTACCTGCGCTGCGCCCGCGAAGTTGCTCCATACATGAAGGCGCAGGGCTGGGGCCGGATAATCAACATCAGCGGGCTGGCCGCCCGGCAAACAGGCTCGACGATCGGCAGCATGCGTAACGTTGCCGTGGCCGCGCTGACCAAGAACCTCGCCGACGAACTCGGGCCGCACGGCATCAATGTCACGGTCGTCCATCCGGGACTGACGCGGACCGAGAAGACGGCCGGCGTTGTGGCTGCGCGGGCCGCATCGTCCGGGCAGACCGCAGCCGAGGTCGAAGCGCAGATGGCCGCCGGCAACTCCTCTCGCCGGTTCATCGACGCTGCTGACATCGCAGCCGTCGTCGCCTTCCTCGCTTCGCCGAAGTCGGTCGCCATCAACGGCGATGCGATCGCCGCCGGCGGCGGAGTTGGCCGGGCGATTCACTATTGAGGCGCCGCCGGAAACGTCCACCCTCCGTGCACTAATTCACGTCACTTAACCTATTAGGCTCGCGCTAACGACTATTCATGCATCTTGTAACAACTATAGAGCCGATCTATAGTCCGCCGGTCGAGACGCCCTTCGATGCGTTTCGGTAAGGGGGCAAGACAGTCATGGGAAGCAACTACTGGGAGCGATACGCACAGCTGCGGAGTTCGCGCCGCCGCTTTATCCAGGCAGGCGCGGCGGCGGGCGTGGGCGCGGCGGCCCTGGGGCTTGTTGGTTGCGGCGACGACGACAGCGGCGGCACCACGCCTGCAGCTGGCGGGAGCACGACGCCCGGGGCGACCGCCGCTCCCGCCGTGAACCGCGGCGGCACGATGAAGTTCCCTTTGTACGGCGTTTCCTCGGGTGATCCTCCAACGATCTACCCGTTCGAAAACCTGACGTACCTCGCGCAAATACCCTCCGGGAAACACTACAGCCGCCTCCTGCGAGGCGTTGCCAACGACAAGGTGGCCGTCGAAGACAAGACAGTTCTCGAGGGGGACATGGCTTCCAAGTGGGAGGTCGTTGACCCGACCCACTACACATTCACCCTCAAGCCAAACATCAAATGGCAAAACAAAGCGCCGATGAACGGCCGCGCGGCGACCGCGGGTGACTTCGTAAAGACATACGAGGTTTTCGCCAAGGTGTCGCCGAACGCGGCCAAGTTTGGCGGAATCATCGACAAGGTCGAGGCACCGGACGAGAAGACCATTAAGATCACGCTGAAGCAGCCGTTTGCGCCGTTCCTTCACGCGATCGCGGCCTCGGCTGAAGGCGTCTGGTTCATCCCGGTCGAGACGATAGACAGCGGCCAGGCGAAGCAGGATCCCGTGGGCACGGGCCCCTACATCTTCCGCAGCTTCTCGCCTGGCGTTTCGATCAAGTGGGACAAGAACCCGGACTACTACGACGCGCCGCTTCCGAACTTCGACAAGCTCGAAATGGGGCTCACGAACGATGCCCAGCGCATAGTCGCCGCCTTGCAGGCCGGCGACCTCGACTGGTCCGCCTTGAACGGGCCGATCTACAAGGAGTCGAAATCGAAGCTCGACCCAAAGGGCACGGACATCTTTACCCAGAGCTCCGTCGAGGGCGGGATCTACTTCAACTTCGATAACAAGCCGTTCCAGGACAAGCGCGTGCGCCAGGCGCTCTCCATGATCATCGACCGCGACGGCATGTTGAAGGTCCAGGACGGGACGGGCAAGGGCGGCTACATGTCGCACCAGCCCCCCGGCCAGGCGCCGTTCTTCATCGACCCGCGGGACCCGAAGTTCGGTGCGAACGCCAAGTACTACAAACGCGACCTGACCGCGGCCAAGCAACTCCTTTCAGCCGCCGGCGCGGAGGGCTTTTCGTTCAAGCTGATCGGCAACGTCGACCGCTACGGACCGGAGGCGAAGCAGGCCTGGGAACTGATCACCGCCTCCCTTCAGGAAGCGGGCCTAAAGCCGGAGCTGGTCTTCCAGGAGTACGCGACCTACATCCAGACTATCTTCCTCGGCAAGATGGCGGAAGGTACCTGTGCCGTCGGACCGTTCATCGGTTCGGCGAACGACCCGGACGACATCTTCGCGGCGCTCTACTGGTCGAAGTCCGCGCGCCACAACTGGGGCGGGACGCCGATCGCGGAACAGGCCGAGATCGACACGCGGATCGAGAAGCAACGGTCGATCCTGGACCTCAACGAACGCATCGAATACGTCAAGGAGATCCAGCGGTTCATGGCTGACTCGATGCTCACGGTCCCTTACCACCTCAGCGCCGGATACGCCTACGCTCAGCCATGGATGAAGAACTTCTCCCTGAAGGCGGGTTACTCATATCTGGCCGACGGCCTGATGAGGGCGAGCTTCGATGACGCCCGGCTCAAGAAGGGCTAGCGGGACTAGCGTCGGGACCGTGCGGAACTGCGGACCCCCTGCGAGTTCCGCACGGTCCATCTACGGAGATAGCCTGTGACCCAATACGTAATCCGGCGCCTGCTGCTCACCATCCCCACCCTCCTGGGCGTTTCGCTGCTGGTAACGGCGTTCATGCGGATGCTCCCGGGCGACGCTGTCGATATCCTCACCGACAACAACGGCCTGCAGGGCCGGGATGAAGTGCTGAAGGCGAGCGTCGACGCTGGACTGGTCAAGGAAGGCAAGAATCCGCTGACGGCGGCGTTCCAGGATAAGAAGCGCATCGAAGACGGCCTCGTGGACGGCCAGTTGAACCGAGACGGCTTCGATCCCGCGACCGCCACCCCCGCTCAACGCGATGCCGCCAAGAACAGCTTCGCCAGGAACGCCTACAAGGATGAGATCCGCGCGCGATTGGGCCTCGACAAGAACTACTTCCACCAGTGGTTCAGTTGGGTAACTCACGCTATGCGGGGAGATCTCGGGGTGACCCTCGCCGGTGGCCGGCCGATTGGGCCGGAGCTAAGGCAGCGAATCCCCACGAGCATCGAACTGGGACTGCTTGGGATGCTCGTTTCGCTCGTGATAGCGCTCCCCGTCGGAGTAATCTCGGCCGTGAAGCAGGACACGCCTATCGATTATGTGGCTCGGAGCGGAGCGATTGGGATGCTCGCAATCCCTTCCTTCTTCCTCGCTACCCTCGTCATCATCGCGGCGTCGCGCTGGTTCAACTACTCGTTCCCGTTCTTCTTCAACAAGCTGTGGGACGACCCCAAGAAGAACCTCGAGCTGCTCTGGATGCCGTCCGTGATTCTCGGGATCGGGCTTTCGGGCACAATCATGCGCCTCACGCGAGCGCAGATGCTCGAAGTCCTGCGCCAGGACTACATGCGCACCGCGAGGGCGAAGGGACTGGCCAGCCACACGGCGGTGATCCGGCACGGTGTGCGTAACGCGCTCATTCCCGTCGTCACGATCATCGGGCTGCAGATACCCGTCCTCGTCGGTGGCTCGCTCGTCCTGGAGCAGATCTTCGGGATCCCGGGGGTAGCCCGCTACCTGTTCACCGCCATCAACAATCGCGACTTTCCCGTGATCATCGCCGTAAACATGTTGTTCGCGGTGGTGATCGTTTTCTCCAACCTGGCAGTCGACCTGACGTACGCGGTCCTCGATCCGCGCATCAAGTACACCTAGGAGGCTGAGCATGGCCACTGCCCCCGTAGAGATGGTCGGCCAACTGGACCAGTTCTTCCGCCCGGCATTGCCGCTCCCTCAGCGCATGGCGTTCGGCACGCTCCGGTTCATCACGAGGAAACCTCTTGGCGCATTTGGCGCGCTCATGCTGATCCTCATCATCGTGATCGGCGTGTTTTCGCCGTGGATTGCCCACGACCCGCTGACAGCGCAACACCTTAGTGATTCCGTCCAGGGGCCAAGTTCGAAGTACTGGTTCGGGACCGATGAGAACGGCCGTGACCTCTATTCACGGATGGTGTTTGCCTGCCAGGTGACTGCGCTCGTTGGGATCGGCGTGGTGATCTTCGTAACGATCATCTCTCTGGTTGTGGGGGTGAGCAGTGGCTACTTCGGCGGCAAACTCGACTTCATCGTCCAGCGCGTCGTCGATATCTGGCTGAGTTTCCCGGCCATCTTCCTTATCCTCACTCTGCTGGCGGTTTTGAGCGTGCGCCCGGGCACGACTGGCTTCTTCGGGCTGGGCCGCGGGCCCGACTGGGGGCCCGACCCGAATGGCGGTCCGTGGTTCTGGAACACGTTCCCGCGAACGACCATCGTCATTTTCGCGCTTGGGCTCGTGCTCGCTGGCGGCGCGTCACGCGTCGTGCGTTCTGCCGTGCTGGCGACGAAGGCGAATCCCTACATCGAGGCCGCGACCGTGTTGGGGGCGACATCTACCAGAATCATCCTGAGGCACGTCCTGCCCAACATCATGGCAACGGTGATCGTGCTCGCGACCCTTCAGCTCGGTTTCGCGATCCTCGCCGAGGCGACCATCAGCTTCCTTGGCCAGGGAGTGACCAACTTCCCGACCTGGGGCCAGATGCTCTCCGGGCGTACTCGCGACCTTGCCGAAAATCACATCTACCTGGCGTTGTTCCCCGGTGGCGCCATCTTCCTGGCCGTCTTCGGGTTCAACATGTTGGGCGATGCGCTTCGGGACGTGCTCGACCCGCGATTGCGAGGTTCGCGCTAGCCGCTCGGCTCAGGCTGCCAGTTCTTCGCTGGCAGCTGCAGCTTCGGCCGGGAGGAAGAAGCGGAACGTCGAGCCTGCTCCCGGCTGGGATTCGACTGAGAGCCAGCCGCCGTGCGAGCGCGCGATGCTGAGGCTGATCGAAAGCCCGAGCCCGGTGCCCGTGCCGCGCGCCTTGGTGGAGAAGAACGGGTCGAAGATTCGCTCTTGCACCTCGGGGGCGATTCCGGTGCCGGTATCGGAGACCGAAAGCACGTGGTACGTGCCGCGCATGAGGTCTGGGGGCGTCCATCCGTCCTCAGGCTGGATCGCCTTTTGACTCAACGAAACGGTGATTGTGCCTCCGTCGGGCAGGGCATCGCGGGCGTTGACGATAAGGTTCACGAGCACCTGCTCGAGCGCGTTCGGGTTGCCGACAGCGACGCGGCGCTCGGGTAGAGGCTCAACGATGAGCTGCGTCGCCGTTGTGAGGAGCGGGCGCACGAGAGACGCCGTCTCGCGGATCAGCGCGCCAAGGTCTGTGTGCTCCCAGCGGTCGACTTCTGGGCGGGCGAAATCGAGCAGCCCGCGCACGAGGGTGGCGCCGCGGGCGGCCGCGTTGGTCGCTTGGTCGATAAGGTCCAGCGCGTCAGGCCGGTCGCCGATCTCTGTCCGCAACAGGTGCAGGTTGCCGAGAATCGCCGTCAGGAGGTTGTTGAAATCGTGCGCGATGCCGCCGGCGAGTTCGCCGAGGCTCTCCAGTTTCTGTGACTGGCGCGACTGCATCTCCAGCCGCCGGCGGTCTTCGTCTCGCTGACGCCTCTCCGTAATGTCCATGAGGATGAAGCGCACGCCGACCGGGTAGTCGCTGCCATCGAGGATATAGGCGCTCTGCACTTCCGCGGGGAACGGCGTCCCATTCTTCCGCAGGCAGCCGAATTCGAAGATACCCTGGTCCTTCTGGCGTGTGTATGGGCGCCCGACGGCGACGGTGCCCGTGAGCTGTGCGGCGCCAATCTCGACGATCCGTTGCCGGCTGTCCGGCTGCAGGAGCGCGAGCCCGCTGATGCCTCCCGCGACGTCGCTTTCGTCGTACCCGAGCAGCGCCCGGGCGACGGCGTTCATGTACGTGACGCGCGTGGAAGGAAACGCGATTTCGACGAGGGCTGTCGGCAGGTGCGCACGCAACTGGTCGTATTCGGCGCGAATTGCCTCAATGCTGGGTTCCGTGCTCTCCGCCATCACTCTTCGCCGGCGACGCGCTGTCGCGGGCTCCTCATACAGAGTTTCGACCCGTTCTGCCCGATGCCGTACAGGAAGATTCCTCCGGGCCCGGTACTTCCGCGCGTCCGAAGGCGCCGGACAGCCCCCGACGATCGTCCCAGCCGGTATTGTTGGCCGGAACCCTTCCCGGAGGCAGTGTGTTGGCGGACAGGCTCGCGCTCGAAGGCCTTGTCGTGCTGGAAGTGTCGATGGGTGTGGCTGGCGCGTATTGCGGGCGGCTGCTTGCCATGCACGGAGCCACCGTCACGCTGGTCGAGCCGACCGGGGGCAGCGCGCTGCGTGGCATGGGGCCGTTCGGCAACGAGGCGAACCCAAGAGAAACGGGAGCGGTGTTCCTGACCCTGGCGGCGGGGAAGCAGAGCCGCGTACTCGATCTGGAGACTCCCGCGGGACGGGGCACATTCGAATCGCTGTGCGCGGGCGCGGATGTCCTTGTCACGGACGATCCCGCGAGTCTGCGCTCCGCCAGGATCGACCCTATCGAGCTGAGCACGAGGTTTCCCCGGCTGGTCGTCGCTGCTGTTTCACCCTGCGGGGCCACCGGCCCCTACGCGCATTTCGTGGCTACGTCAGCGACCGTCTATGCGCTGGGCGGTTACACCTATCTGACTGGCGAACTCGCGCGCGAGCCGCTGCAGGGTCCGGACCAGCAACCTGAGTACATCGCCGGGACCTACGCCTGCATCGGCGTGCTCGCGGCGTTGCAGGCGAGGGAGCGTACCGGCCGCGGCCAGTTCGTCGATGTCAGCGAGATGGAATGCCTTGCCTCCGGACACCAGTGGACGCTCGCGCGCTTCGCCTATAACGGCCGCGTGCAAGAGCGGAACGGCAACCGCTACGACTCGTTCCATCCGATTACGTATTACGACTGTGCGGACGGCGTGGCGGCCCTTTCGCCGAGCAGCTTGGACCAACTGGAGCGGTTGATGCTCCTCATCGGCCGGGAGGAGCTGCTTGCTGACCTGCGGTTCAGTACGAACTTGCTGCGGGTCACGAATGCCGACGAGTTCGACCGCGAGGTACAGGGCTGGTTCCGCGAACGGCCTCGCGACGAGGTGGTGCGCCTCTGCCAGGAGTTCCGGGTGCCGTGCGCGCCCGCGCTGGAAGTCGATGAGCTGCTGGTGCACGAACAGCTCATCGCGCGGAACTTCTGGCGCAAGTCCGAGCACCCGGTGGCCGGGGTGGTGCGGCTGCCGGGTCCGCCGTTCCGGCTGGCCAGCGGTACCGCGCCGGTCGGGAACGCGCCACTTCTTGGCGAGCACACCAAGGCACCGTCTCCTCGCGCGTCGGCCTTCGCAGCCGCTACCGAACCGGGCTCGTCGGCGCCACCCCTGGAGGGAATCCGCATACTCGACCTGACGCGCGTGTGGTCCGGACCCCTTGGGACGCGTGTGCTCGGAGACCTGGGCGCGGAGATCATCAAGATCGAGCACCCCGCCGCCCGAGGCCCGGCCCGCGTGCCGAGCGACGACCCGATTCGCAACAGCTACTACCCGGACAACGACCCCGGCGACGAACCATGGAACCGCAACGCGGCCTTCAACAAGCTCAACCGGAACAAGCAGAGCCTGACGCTGGACCTTTCGCACGAATCCGCTGTCGGGGCATTCAGAGGACTTGTCCAACTCTCAGATGTCGTCATCGAAAACTACAGCCCGCGGGTCATGGGCAACCTTGGGCTCTCGTTCGAAGAGCTTTCGGGCTTGAATCCCCGGCTGGTGATGGTCTCGATGCCGGGCTACGGGCTCGACGGGCCGCTGCGCGACGGTGTTGCCTATGGGACCACGCTCGATGCGGAAGCGGGTTCGGCCAGCCTCATGGGCTACCCCGGCCGCGGCCCGCAGCGGCTGGGAGTCGCGCTTCCGGACCCGGTGGCGGGATTGCATGCGGCCGTGGCAGTGCTGATGGCACTGCGGGAACGCCGCCGCACGGGCGTAGGCCAGCACGTCGACCTCTCGCAGCTCGAATCGATGGTCTCGCTCGTGGGGGACCAGGTCGTGGGTTTCCAGCTTACGGGCGAACGGCCGCAGCGGCTGGGGAATCGCCACACGGCGATGGCGCCGCATGGCGTCTATCCGTGCCGCACACCCGGCACCTGGCTTTCGATCGCGGTCC
>JBGOVF010000191.1:0-5437 GCA_041477975.1 Tepidiformaceae bacterium | reverse complement strand
GCAGCGCGCCAGCTTCCGCCGGGGTGTCGGCCATAGCCGTGAAGGGCGCGGTCACGGCCCAGATTGCCGGCCGCGTCGTCCGCGTGGCCGTCAAGCCTGGCCAGGCCGTGGCCCGCGGTGACATCCTCCTCATCCTCGAAGCGATGAAGATGGAGAACGAAATCAAAGCCCCGGCCGATGGCGTGGTGAAGGAAGTGCTCGTGAAGGAAGGCGACCGCGTCGCCGAAGGCGCGAGCCTCGTCGTTATCGAATGAGGGCTCGTGTTCGTTACGTCTCCATATTCACCGGCGAACACAACCATATCGATCTGAACTATGGCTCGACCCTGAGCTATTCACAGGGACGCTAACTGGCCGTATTGTAACTTGACGGCCCACTGGCCACCGCGAGGCGAAATGGTGATCTCAGAGGCCCCGAACAACGTGGCGAGCGTGCTCATCGCGAACGCCAGCGTCATTCACCACAACCTCTCGGTCCCGGTCCTCTACGAGCACGCCGTCCGCCGCGGAGAAGGCAAACTATTGCAGGGCGGCACCTTCGCCGTCCGCAGCGGCGCCCGCACCGGCCGCAGCCCCAAGGACAAGTTCCTCGTCAAGACGCCGGACATTTCCGAGCACGTCTGGTGGGGCCAGCACAACCAGCCCATGAGCCCCGATACCTTCCAGCGGCTCCGCACGAGAGCCATCCGCTACCTCAAAGATCGCGAACTCTACGTCCAGGATTGCGTCGTCGCCCAGGACCCGGACCATCGCCGCAGCGTCCGCGTCATCACCGAGCAGGCCTACCACAGCCTCTTCGCCCGCACGATGTTCATCCCCTCTGATCCCCTCCCTCAGGACGCGGACCCGGACATCACCATCATCCACGCCCCGTTCCTGGAACTCGGCGGTGAAATCGACGGCGTCCACAGCGATGCCGTTGTCGCGCTGAACATGTCCGAAGGCGTCATCCTCATCGCCGGCACCGCCTACGCCGGCGAGATGAAGAAGGCCGTCTTCACGGCCATGAACTACTATCTCCCGCTCGAAGGCGTCCTCTCCCTCCACTCGGCTGCCAACGTCGACCCCAGGACCGGCCACACCGCGCTCTTCTTTGGCCTCTCGGGCACCGGCAAGACCACCCTCAGTACCGACCCTGAACGCCTCCTCATCGGCGACGACGAGCACGCCTGGACCGAAACAGGCGTCTTCAACATCGAAGGCGGCTGCTACGCCAAGGTGATCCGCCTCTCCGCTGACGCTGAGCCCGACATCTTCGAGACCACCCACGACTTCGGCACCATCCTCGAAAACGTCATCTACGACGAGCACTCCCGCGAAGTCGACCTCGACAACGACTCGCTCACCGAGAACACCCGCGGCAGCTACCCGCTGGGATCCCTTCGCAACGTTTACAGCCACGAGGTCGCACCCCACCCAACCCACGTCATCCTCCTCACCGCTGACGCTTTCGGCGTCCTCCCGCCGGTGGCCCGCCTCACGCCCCAGCAGGCGCTGTACCACTTCCTCAGCGGCTACACCTGCAAGCTCGCGGGCACCGAGCACGGCGTCGTCGACCCGGAGACCACCTTCAGCCCCTGCTACGGCGCCCCCTTCATGGCCCTCAACCCCACCGTCTACGCCGAACTTCTCGAACAGCGCCTGAAAATGACCGGCGCCCAGACCTGGCTCATCAACACCGGCTGGACCGGCGGCAAGTTCGGCGTCGGTAAGCGCATCGCCATCAAGGAAACGCGCAAGATGGTCCACGCCGTCCTCAACGGCTCGCTCAACAACGTCACCATGCGCAAGGACCAGCTCTTCGGCTTCGATGTGCCCACCGTCTGTCCGGGCGTCGATTCGAAGCTGCTCACGCCGCGCGACATGTGGTTCGACCCGGCCGCCTATGATCAGGTCTACAACGCCCTTGCGAAGAAGTTCCGCGCCAACTTCGAGCAGTTCCGAGGCCTCGTCCGGCCGGAAGTCGCCGTCGCCGGGCCCTGACGTTCGACCCAACCTGCGCCCGAACGTAGAATCGGACTCACCGCGAACTGCGCCGCTGGCGCCCTCAGGAGTGATCCGCGTGCCCGTGAAGTACCTGCGTGAACTGCGTCACGACGGCGCCGTCGGTGCCATCGCGAAGCTCAAGTTCCCCTTCCCCGACCACGATCGCCCCGACTACGAGACCCTGACCAACACCCCGAAGCACCAGATTTGCGCCGGCCAGGATTCTGCCGGCCGCGACCTCTTCCCCGATATCGTCGTCGTCCGCCGCCCCGGCCAATGGCTCCTGATGATGGCCGAGGTCGAAACAGCCGACACGCTCACCGACGACTCCGCCCTCACCGATTGGAAGCCCATGTCGCTCCTCGGCGAGCTCTTCATCTACGTGCCCGCTGGCCACATCCAGGACGCGAAAAAGCTCTGCAAGCGCCACGGCATCCACCCGCAAGGCTTCCGCACCTGGCGCTTCCGCCCCGTCTGGGGCCTCGAAGTCACCGAGTCCTGATGGCCGCCGAAGAGACCATCGCCCGCTTCAACGTCTTCTTCGATGTGGACCACACCCTCGTCTTCATCGATAAAGACACGAACTCCCTCCGCCCTGGCGCCCACGACGCCATGCGACGCATCAAGGCCGCCGGCCACGGCGTCTACGTCTGGTCCGCCTCCGGCGAAGCCCACGTCCGCCGCGTCGTCGCCATGCACGGCCTCTCCGAATGGGTCGACGGCATGTTCGACAAGGACCCCCGCGTCCAGCCCTACCCCGATTTCATCATCGATGACGACTGGTACCTGGTGGAGAAGTACGGCGGCCACTGCGTCAGCCAGTACAAAGCGATCGACGCCGAAGACCGCGAATTCGAAGCCGCCATCGCCCGCCTCATAGAGCTCGGCCACCTCTAACCATGCTCCCCGCGCCGCAGGCCGTCATCTTCGATTGCGACGGCGTCCTCATCGATAGTGAATTCCGCATGGTCGAACTCTGGGTCACCGAACTGAACAAGCTCGGCGCCGGCCTTTCGCATTCCGACTACGCCGGCAACTTCCTCGGCCTCTCCGACGCTGAATACCTGGCCCGCATCGATGCCCACTTTGGACGCGAAGTCGATCGGGAGCCGCTCTATGCCATCGAACGCCGGGAACGCGCCGCGTTGGAAGGCGTGCCCGCCATCGCCGGCATGCTCGAACTCGTCGCACAGGTGATCGTGCCGGCGTGCGTCGCCTCCAGCAGCCCGATGGATCGCCTGCAGGCAACGCTCGGCGGGGCCGGCTTCCTCCCCCTCTTCGAAGGCCGCCTCTTCAATTCCGCGATGGTCGCCCGCGGCAAGCCCGCACCCGACCTCTTCCTCCACGCCGCCGAACAACTCGGCGTGCCACCCTTCCACTGCGTGGTCGTCGAAGACAGCGTCCACGGCGTTGCCGCGGCGAAAGCCGCGAGCATGCGCGTCATCGCCTTCGTCGCCGGCTCTCACATGTTCCCCCCAGTAGTCGAAGGCCTCCGCGCCCTCGCTCCCGACGCGATGGCCTTCAGCGCCCAGGAGCTGCGGGCTCAACTCGGACTCTAGCGGCGCGCGGAAGATCTGGGGTTGGTCGAATCACGTTCGGTCAACGTGCCTCTCGGGAACTCGTTTCGCGGTTCCGATTGCGTTACATCAGGTGATGTATGATAATCGGAACCAGTCGGAACTGGAGCATCGAAGTGAGTCAAGATCCAAAGCGCTTGCCAACGCCACTCGTCTACGGCGATCCAATCTCCGCGAGGGCGCGCTTGTATCAGCTCGGCTTAAAACCTGAGCAACTCCACGCGGGCTTGAGCTACGGCATCGCAGAGCGTCGGAACCTCACCGCGAACGACCCGCTATGGCTGTGGGGCATCCTGACCACCGGCAAGATCACGCGAGGGCTACGTGACCAGCTGGTGCAGGCTGGGGCTGGTTGGAAGATCAGCAACAAAATGAACTACGCCACTGTGATACATCCGGACGGGCTGTTGGCGATCGCCGTCTCGTCTGCCAACGGCGATGCTGGTAACCCGCTTGGCCATCCTTCGACACGAGCCGAGAAGGGTATTGCCACCGAACTAGCAGTAAAGTCGAACCAGGCCGGGTTCTATACCATCATGCCTCATGACTTCCCGGCGCCGAAACCTTCGATGCCGACCTATCTGTTCCTCTACAACTTCGACGACGACACCGGCATCGTGGGCGCTGAGCTATCGTTGCCCATTGGGATATCTGAGGACGGATTGATCCGCGCATGGCAGGAGCGAATTCCACTCTTCCCCTCTCCTTTCGACCCTGTGCCCCGCGTAGTCGACGATGACGCGGACGGCGGAGGTGGAGAGGACATCGACATCGAAGTCGAGCGACGTGTGGGCTAACGAGACATGGAACAGTTCAATCCTTCACGCCTCGACCTGGCGCGGCGGCGACGTGGGATGTCGAAGGGTGAGCTGGCGAGTGCGCTGGCTCTCTCAACCAGCGTGCTGCGCGCATATGAGCGCGGGACAAAGAGCCCAGGACCCCGCTCGATTGCCACCATGGCCGAGGTTCTCGACTACCCCATCGCGTTCTTCTCTGGCACCGACCTCGAGGAGCCTGCGCTCGACGGGACCAGCTTTAGGTCAATGAGCCGACTGTCGGCACGGGACCGGGACAAGGGGCTGGCGGCAGGGACCCTGGCTCTGGCCCTTTCCGACTGGATCGATCACCGGTTCCGGATTCCTAACCCGGCCGTGCCGAGATTCGAGGGCATTTCGCCTGAGATGGCAGCGATGGCCGTGAGGAACGAGTGGGAGATCGGCGAGCGACCTGTCAGAAACATGATCCACCTCTTGGAGTCTCGCGGTGTTCGTGTCTTTTCCCTATCCGAGGAGTGCCCAGAAATGGATGCTTTCTCGTTCTGGCGCGGTAGCACGCCATATGTGCTCTTGAACACGATGAAGTCAGCGGAACACAGCCGGATGGATGCCGCTCATGAGTTGGGACACCTCGTCTTGCACTGGCGAGGAGAGGTTGGGCACAAGGAGGCCGAGTTTGAGGCCCAACAGTTCGCCTCCGCCTTCCTCCTTCCGCGCGGCGATGTTCTCGCGCAGGTTCCGGCGGGCTCTCGCCTTCCCGAGCTCATCGCCTATAAGCGGCGATGGAACGTCTCTGTCGCCGCACTTACGTACCGCCTTCACGCAATCAAGCTGCTGACGGACTGGCAGTACCGGGCGCTGTTCATGGAGATGAGTCGGCTAGGCTATCGCCAGAGCGAGCCGAACGGTGCGCAGCCTGAACGCTCACAGGTACTGGAGAAGGTCTTTGATCTGATGCGGGCCGAGGGACTAGGAAAGGGGACGATCGCTGACGAGCTATCGATTCCCCTCGACGAACTTGCCCGTGCCGTGTTCGGCTTGGTGCTTACGGCTATACGGGGCAATGCACCCGGCGCCATCCGTTCGCACCCAGATCGAG
>JBGOVF010000237.1:0-4613 GCA_041477975.1 Tepidiformaceae bacterium | reverse complement strand
GGCAGCCAGATCCGCCCGTCCGGGTTTACTACCACCGCTGGCGCGGGCGTGTTCGGGTTCTTCAGGAACTGGTCGGCGGACCAACCATCGCCCAAAGGGGTGTGGATGTTCCACCACGAGATTCCGCCGGCGATGGTGGGGCCGCCCAGTACGGTCACGTGTGTGCCATCGGCCAGGCACCCAACCTTGTCGCTGCCTGGCTGCGGGGCGGCGCGCACAAACAGGCAATCGCCGGTGCCGAACACAACGCCCGTATCGCCTACGGCGAACTTCGGGCCACTCGGCGGCGGGGTGACGCTGAGCGGCGGCTGCAACGACTTACCCGGCGAAGCCGGCGGGAAGCGCATGCAGCCGTACACCCGCTCCGGGTACGTGTAGTCGCCATAGCCGTACTTCACCCCGCCGCTGCCGGCCGCCTGGTAACTCGGCGCGTAAGGGTCGTAGCAGTGGTAGACAGGCGTCGTCCCGCCCCCGCGCAGCGGGTCCCGGTCCGGGTTGAGCGGGTGGTTGCTGAACGCGAACCCGTTGTAGCTCCAGATGGCGTAGTACCAGTCTTCCAGGTTCGCCGGGTCTCCATCGCCGGCGACCGGACGGACGTTCGGGGCGCCGTTCCACTTGTCCGCCAGGATCTTCACGCCCGCCGCCAGGTTGAACATGAAGTGCGTCCCGATGATCGCCTGTTGCGCGCTCGGAACGCCGATGTCATACGCCGGGGGTACTCCGAGGTGGCCCATCCCGGTCGTCACCTGCGCCATGCCATAGCCGCAATCGAACGAGCGCAAAATGCCGCCGACCATGCCGAAATACGTTGCCCCGTCGGCGTTGGCGAAGTTCGACTCCACCCAGACGATGGACTTGTACACGCTCGGTGGGATCGCCCGGGCCGGGCTCGCCGGGAGCCGGGCGGCGCGCGGGCCTGCCTCCAACCCCTGGTAGCTCACGTCGATGCGTTCGCCATCAGCAATCGCGTACGGCGGCGGAACGCCTTTGCCCTGCACCCCGAGCTCAATCGCGGTGCTGTATTCCACGGTGTAGTTCTCAAGCTCGAGCGTATCGAACCCGAAGCCGCCGCCCGGGTCTCCGCACGGCCCCGTTGCCGCGCGCGCAGCCGGCGGCTGGCTGAAGCCGTACCAGAACGCCACGGTCGCGAGCAGGGCGGCGATCCCCGCCGTCTTTAGCGCGCCGACCAACCGTAGAACCTCGCCGCCCCTGGAAGCTCCGCCCTCCCCGAATCCGTCACCAGCTGGAGCGAAACCTCGCCCGCCTGCGCGAAGCTCGCGCCGCTCCAGTGGTTCACGGCCAGCGCGGAACCGTCTTGCGAATAGCCAAGCGGGATGTCGAACCCGGCGGCCGTCAGCGCCTGCGCCTGGACGCCGCCGCTCGCGGTTTTTCCGGGCTCGGTCCCGTACGTCGGCGCCGCCTTGCCCGGCCTCCAGGCCACGCCCAGGGCGCTTTCATCAGCGGTCAGCTGCTGGGCGGCCACACCGCCGCCATCCAGGTTCACGCTCCGCGCGAGATAGCGAAGCCCCTCGTCCGTGTTCGATTCGATGAACGCAAGCTGCGTCCCGTCCGGGCTGAGGCGCCAATCGCGCGTGATGTGCGCGGAGATAGTCATCACTTCCTCGCCGTCCCGCTGGACCGACGACCCTCGTCCGTCGATAACCACGGTCACCAGCCGTCCCTGGCCATCGAACCCCACGGCGTCGGCCCACGAAGCGCTCGCGACGGTTTGGAGCACCTGCTCGCCGCCGGCGGCGTCCACACGCACGAACTGGATCGGCGCGCGCTGACCACTCGCTACGGAGGAGCGCGTCACCACCACGGCGCCGCCGTCCGGCGTCCAGAGCGGTGTCTGCAGCGGCTGAACATCGCCCGCGATTCGGGTCATCGCCCCCGTCGTCAGGTCGACCAGGACGACGCTGGCTCGGGGCAGCACCGGCGTCCCGCCGTCCGCGACAACGAGCGCCAACCTCGTACCATCCGGCGAAACCACGCCGGAGGGGGAGTATCCCGGCAGGTGCTGCACCCGCGTGATCTCCAGCGTCGACGACGGAGCGTCCGCCCGCGAAACGACGATTACGTCCGCCGAATCGCCATCTGGCCGGGCGGCTACCGCGTAGTTACCCGCCGGAGCCGTCGCGAACGCACTCCGCGGCGCCACGGAGGTCCGCACCCCGCCAAAGATCGCGAACACGATCGGCGAGACAGCCACCACGGCCAACGCCACGCTGAACCCGATGAGCAGATGTTGCAGGTGTCCCCGTCGCGGGACTGGACGGAACGTTATAGCCAACAAAGACTCCCGCGCCCGCCGGCGCTACTCAATGGTTCTGGACCCAGCCAAAGAACGTCGCGACCACGCCGGGCGCAAGCGGGATCCGCTGCCGGGGCGTGACAAGTTCCACTGATTGGACCGGGGCGCTCGCGCGGTCCGGGCCCGCCGAGACGACCGTTGCCACCAGTGTCTTTCCGTCCGGCGAATACTGCACTGGCACCACATATGCGCCTTGCGCAGGCGGCTCGGAGAGCGATACCTGGCCGCCCGGCCCGCCGAACACCGGCACCTCGACCCCGGGCTGCCAAACGCTCCCGATTTCGTTCCCCAATGAGCCGGTTTTCGTCACGACACCGGTAGCGACAACGAGCGTGCGGCCGGCGTAGGACCGCTCGGCCGCGCCGAGCACTTCCACGAACGCTAGCCGCGACCCGTCCGGGCTGAGCGACCAGTCGCGCGTCCGCCCGGGGCTCAGGTCCGCCACCTTCTGTACGCGGCCGGCCCGCACGGCCTGCAGGCTCGAACCAGACTGATCCACGACGACCACGTACAACCGCGAGCCGTCCAGGCTGTAACCAACGGGAGCAACTTCGAACGCTCCTTCAAACGTTGCGGCCCGCGCCGCGCTCAGCGAGCGGGCCTCGATCTCGACGACGTTCGAGGTTCGGCGGGCGCCATCGGTCTCGGTCCGCACAACCGCCAGCCGCACTCCGTCGCTCGACCACGCGATCGGTGAGAGGTAGTCGAACTCGCCCTCCACGTCCTGGCGGCCTCCCGACGCCGGCGTCAGGACCGAAAGACGCGCCGTCGCCCCCGTCCCGGCGCCAGTGTAAAGGACTGCGATCCGGGCGCCCGTAGGGTCCGCGCGCCCCTTCGCGTGGAAGTTGAACGCGAACGGGAACTCCCCAACCAGCACCGCAGCACCATCGCCATCAACGTTCCGGACATAGAGATCGTCCTGCCCGTCGACGGCCACGCTGTACGCGACCGAGCGGATCGACGACGCGGGCACGCCGGCTGCGGGTGCGTAAGACGCCTCATTCGAAACCGGGACCGCCGCGAAAATCGCCCAGCCGATGATCGTACCGGCGACGGCGACCGCGCCCAGCGTGATTGGTGTGAAGCTCGGAGGCAGGTGGAATCCCTGGCGGATACCGGGAACCAGCACGTGGCTACCTCGCGCTTGCGTCGCATTGGACCGGCTGGTCCACTGCTCCGTCGTGGGCGTCATCTCGACGGCCGGCGCCCACCTGCACTGAATAAGCCCGGTACCCCCGTAGTACCGCCGTGTCACCGGAACGGACCGGCAACAGCGCGTCCACCCGCCCCGAAAGGTCGCGCCATCGGGGAACGTAACAACGGCGATCCATCCGGTCAATGCGGTTTACCCGCACGTCCCAGATTCGGGACACGATGCGCACAGGCCAAACCGCGTACCTGTGCTAGCATTTTTTCCGCATGATCTGGTATCTCAGCGAGTTGAAGGAAAACCCGGAAGCCTTCTTCGTTTTCCTCGCGGCATTCCTCGTCGCCGTACTCACTGGCCTCGCCTTCCATGAGTTTTCTCACGCGTGGACGGCGAACGAACTGGGCGACGATACCGCGGCACGGCAGGGCCGACTTACCCTTAATCCGCTGGCGCACCTTGACCCAATCGGTACAACGCTCTTGCTCTTCGTCGGCTTCGGCTGGGCCAAACCCACCCCCGTGAACCCTTACCGCCTCCGGAACGGGCCGCACCGGGGGACCGCCTTGGTCTCGCTGGCTGGACCGGCTTCCAACTTCTTCTTCGCAACCGTCGCGGCACTTCCACTCAAACTGGGCCTGGTGCATTCCGATTACACCACGAACATTGACGCCGTGATCCGCTTCGGCTCGGGACTCGACCTGCTCTGGCTCTTCCTCTACTTCATCGTCAGCTTGAACATCCTCCTGGGCCTGTTCAACCTCATCCCGATCCCGCCGCTCGATGGCTTCAAAGTCGTGACCGGCATTCTCCCTCGCGAGCTGGCGCGGCCAATCGAACAGCTTGCGCCGTGGGGACCGGGAATCCTCATGTCTCTCCTGGTCGTTAGCTGGGTGACCCCTTACAACCCGATCTTTTGGCTTATCGGCGGAGTGGGCGGCCAGATCTTCCGGCTGCTGGTGTGATTCTTCACCGCGTCGCCCAGTTCGCCCGCGCCGGTGCGCCGCCTACGCCGGCGGACTTCGCGGTCACCCGCAAGCACCTGTCGCCTTCCTTGTTTGAGCTGTTCAAGTCCCAGCACCCGCGCGACATCGTCCATTCGGCCCATACGGCGCTCTGGCTCCTCGAGCGCGGCCACCAGGACCCTGACCT
>JBGOVF010000137.1:0-6562 GCA_041477975.1 Tepidiformaceae bacterium | reverse complement strand
GGGGTGAAACGAAAAGGCCGGGATCATGCGTACCGCGAAATCCGTCGATACTTCATGCCCGACCTCGTCCTGGGTGAAAACCGGGACGTGTTTGCGGCCCCAGTCCAGGAGTGACATGAGGATGGGACGCACCTCCCAGCCTTTTTCGGTGAGCGTGTACTCAACGCGGGGAGGGAGTTCCTTGTAGTAGTTGCGGGTGATGAGGCCTTCCGCTTCGAGACGCTTGAGGCGATCCGAAAGGACATTGGGCGACATGCCGGCGCAACTTTCGAGGATGTCATTGTAGCGATGGAGGCCGGCGACGAGGTCGCGAAGGATAAGAAGGGTCCAGCGGTCGCCGACGATGTCAAGGGTCTGGGCGATTACACACGGGTGGTTGTAGGACTTCCGCGCACCCTCAAGTTCGGTCCGTTGGGCCATGGGGCACTCCCGAGTCGCTTGTAAAGATTCTTTGCGATAATAGCCCTGTGGCTATTGACTTGATAGTGGCTGGTGGTAGACTTCCGGACTACAGGCGCTACCGAATCGATAGTGCAAGAAGTCTCACGTAACAAGCGTAGCTGACTCGCGAAGGTCGAGTCAACAGAAAGGCAAGGGCGAAGATGGCTAATGCCACAACGATCGAGAAGCCGCAGGCGAGCGCGGACCACTACCACCGCTGGCGCATCGACGAGCCGAACGGCCCGACGAGCGGCGGCGTCTGCAAGATTTGCGGCGTAACGAAGCAGTTCAAGAACTGGCTGAGCGACGGCGACTTCATCACCAACGAAGAGCACCGCGCCGCGGCCTGAGCGAACCTGTCCTCCTCGTTCCCGGAGTGCTTCTCGCGCACCGGGACACAGAGGCCCCGCCAGGAATGGTGGGGGCTTTTGCATTGGGGGGTGCCGCGAGGGAACCGTAAGCCGCTCGCGAAGCGTTCGTATACGCTAGGGCCATGGGCGCACTCGCTTTCTGGAAGGCCGTCGTGGCAGATGAATCGAACTTCCTCGAAGGGATAGTCAAGCTGCTGGCGGAGCGCGGCATTCGCTACTGCGCCATCGGTGGCGTGGGCGTGAACGCATACGCCGAGGCGCTCCTGACACAGGACCTCGACATCGTCGTGGCCAGCGACCAGATGGAGGAGGCGCGACGGGTCCTTGGGGAGCGATATCGCCTGACGGAGTTCCCGCACAGCGTCAACGTGCAAGATCCACATTCTGGCCTCCAGGTACAGCTCCAGCGTGACAGCCGCTACGCGCCGTTCGTAGTGCGTGCGACCGTGCGAGAGGTACTCGGGCTGAAGTTGCCGGTCGCGGCGGCGGCCGACGTACTGCAAGGGAAGGTTTGGGCCGTGAGCGACCCACATCGTCGGGCCAGCAAGCGTGGCAAGGACATTCTGGACATCGGACGGCTGATCGACGCGTTTCCCGAGTTGTCCTCGAACGTGCCTCCGAAGATCCTCGAACGACTACGCGGCTTGACCGACGAGCTGCCGGCCGAATGAACGGGCCGCTTGAGGGGATCCGGGTGCTGGACTTCACCTGGGCGCTGGCGGGGCCGTTCGCGACGATGCAGCTGGCCGACCTCGGGGCGGAAGTCGTGAAGGTGGAGTACCCGGAGAACGACGAGAAGCAGCGTGGGTTCGGGCCGTACCACGATGGGATCTCGACGTTTTTCTTCAGCGCGAACCGAGGGAAGAAAGGGATTTGCATTGACCTCAAGACGGCTGAGGGCAAGGATCTGGTCAAGCAGCTGGCGCGTGAGGCGGATGTGGTTACGGAGAACTTCCGGCCCGGGACAATGGATGGGCTGGGACTTGGCTACGACATGCTGCGCGCCGAAAACCCGCGGCTCGTGTACGCGGCGTTGAGCGGGTTTGGGCAGACCGGGCCATACAGCAAGATGGCCGGGGTGGACGCGGTGGCGCAGGCGATGGGCGGGACGATGGCGCTCAACGGCGAGGCGGGCGGGCCGCCGATGCGAGTGGGGGTGAGCATCGGCGACATGGTCGGGGGGCTGTACCTGGCGATCGGCGTTCTGGCCGCGCTGCGGGCGCGGGATGTGACCGGCGAGGGGCAGTTCTTGGACGTCGCCCTGATGGAAGCGCAGATGGCGCTTTGCGAGAACGCGATCGTGCGGAAGTCGGCGTTTGGCGAGAACGCGACGCGGCAGGGTAGCCGGCATGCGCTGATCGCGCCGTTTGGGCCGTTTGAGACTGCCGACGGTTATGTCGTGATTGGGAACGTAAAGGAGTGGGAGATGTTCTGCGCGCTGATCGAGCGCGACGACATGGCGTTCGACCCACGATTCACGAGCAACCGGGCACGGCTGGAGAACGTTGACCCGCTGGAGGATGAGCTGGCACGAACGTTGAGGACGAAGACGACCGCCGAGTGGTTCGCGATCCTGGAGCCGGCGAAGGTTTGCGCCATCGGCAAGGTGAACACGATCGAGGACCTCTTCGAGGACCCACACGTCGCCGCCCGGAACATGCTCGTGAATATCCCGATGCCGTACGGGAAGCCTGGGACGCTGACGCTGCCAAATTCACCGTTGCACCTTTCGGCGACCCCGACGGTGGTTGGGAAGCCCATGCCGGAGCATGGCGGCGACACTGACAACGTGCTGGCGGAGTGGCTGGGGTTGAGCGGAGAGAGAATCGGCGAGATTCGGGCCGGCGGGGCGATCAAGTGACAGCTTCCGGAACGGGCGTCAGGGAGCTACGCTTGATTCGTCAGCTCCGAGCCCACCGGCCCTCGTTGGGGAGTCGCGGCGCAACGACCAGATAAGGAAAGGGCTTCAGCCGTCCTTCCGCGGAAGGACCCGGAGGAGCCGCATGACCAGCCCCTGGAACCCCGACCAGTACGCACGCTTCCGCAACGAGCGAAGCCAGCCGTTTTTAGACATGCTCGAACTCGTAAAGCCGGCGCCCGGCGGGCGGGCGGTCGATCTTGGGTGCGGGACTGGCGAACTCACGCCGGCGCTGCACGCCCGGCTGCAGGCGCGCGAAACCGTCGGGCTCGACAGCTCGGAGTCGATGCTGGCCAAGAGCGGCGCGTTCGCCAGCAACGGAGTGCGGTTCGAACACGGGACGATCGAGTCGTTCGCTCCGGCGGAGCCGTTCGACGTGGTGTTCTCGAACGCGGCGTTGCAGTGGGTGGACGGCCACGCGGAGCTGTTCCCCCGGCTGGCGAAGGCAGTGGCGGCAGGCGGACAGCTCGCTGTCCAGATGCCCGCGAACGATGACCACCCCTCGCACCTGACGGCGCATGCGGTGGCCAGGGAGGAGCCATTTGCGACGGCGCTGGGCGGGTACTCGCGGGTATGGCCGGTGAAGAAGCCCGAGTGGTACGCGGAGTTGCTCGACCGGTTGGGGTTCAGCGAGCAGAGCGTGCGTCTGCAGGTGTACGGGCACCACCTGGCCTCGCGGGATGAGGTGGTGGAGTGGGTGAAGGGCACGCTCCTCACCGACTACCAGAAGCGCCTGCCGCCCGAGACTTACGAGCGGTTCCTCAACCGCTACCGCGAGCGGCTGATGCCGCAGCTGGAGGAGCGGACGCCGTTCTTCTACGCGTTCAAACGGGTGCTGGTCTGGGGGCGGAAGTAGGGCGGCCCGCCCTCACGCCCCCAGCCCCCTCTCCCTATGCGCGGGCGAGGGGGTAGCGCGGGCTCAACCTCCGAACACGGCCCGCGGGTTGCCGACCGTCATCTGCGTGATGGCGGCCTCGCCCACGCCGCGTTCGCGGAGCATGGGGACGACGTCGAGCGGGATGTGAGTGAGCCGCCAGGTGGGGGCACGTTCATCGAGCAGGCCTTCGGGCGCCCAGTGGAAGTTCGCGCACGAGTCGTGGGAGAGCGTGATGCGATTGGCGTAGCCCTTTGCGACGAGCGCCGTGACCATGTCGGCGCGCTGCTCGGTCGTGCGTGGGCGCTGGAGGCCAATGCGATCCATGCCGCAGTAGCTGCCGTTCTGGATGATCCGCTCGAGGTAGCTGATGTCGTCCGAGTCGTCGGAGTGACCGATTACCGTGCGCGACAGGTCGACACCTTCCTCCTTGAAGATGCGCTGCTGGTCGAGGCCGGTGCGGTGCTCGGCGTTGCTGTGGGTGCAGATCGGCACGCCGGTCGCGCGCTGGGCGCGGGCGGCGGCGCGGAGGACACGCTCGTTCATCGGGTGCATCTCGGGGTCGGTGGCGCACTTGATGACGCCCGCACGCACGCCCGTGGTGCTTACGCCCTCACTGATATCGCGGATGAAGAGGTCTGAGATCTCGTCGTCCGGGCGCATCATGAAGTGGAACGGGTAGGGCGTGTAGTAGATGCCGGTGGCGACGATGATCTGCATCCCGGAGCGGCGGGCGGCCTCGGCGATGAGCGTGACATCGCGGCCGAGGTCGATGGGCGTGAGGTCGACGATCGTGCGGACGCCGGCCTGGCGGGCCGTCTTGAGGCGCTCCACGGCGCGCCCAAGCTCGTGCTCGCGGTCGAACATCTCCGGGTATTGCTGGTACATGGGGGGCCAGCCAACGCGGACATGTTCGTGCATGAGCGTGAAGCCGAGGTCGGCGGTATCGATGGGGCCTGTCGCGGACTGAATCGTTGCCACGTGAAAAGTGCCTCCTGGTTTGCAGGAGGCACTTTAGCGGAACCGAAACGGGCAGGTGGGCTCGGGTCAGGAGCCTCCGCCGAGGGCGCCGACGGTTTCGATGGATTCGACCGCGGCAGGGGCGGGCACGGCCACGTGGCGGCTGCCCTTTTCGGCGACGCGGTAGATGAGGCCCTTGCCGCTGGCCAGCTTCCACTGGGCATGGAGCGCGGGCATGCTCGCGAAGAAGAACGTGATGACGGCCATCAGCGGCCAGATTGCGAACTGGCCGGCGAAGGCCTTGCGGCTCACGTACGCGGGCCGGGGGCCGCGCATCTTGAGTTCGATAGCGATCATGGCGATGAGGGGGAAGAGGCAGAAGTAAATGAGCGCGCCGGCGATGTTGACGTTGATCATCCCGCCTATGGGGCTGGAGAAGTCGCCGTGGAAGATCTCGCCGAGGTGCCAGGTGGGGCCCGGGAGGCTGGTGAAGCGGTCGAACCACCAGTGAGGCATGCGGCCGCCCATGTGCTTCGTGAACATGATCGGCGCCAGGTTGCCGAGCGTGATGATGTACCACTGCGCCATCCAGAGGGCGTGGACCTTGGTCACGGCGCCGGAAAGAAGGAACCGGCGCTTGAGGCCAAGCGGTGATTCACGGTTGAGCGACGAGCGCCAGGCGTAGGGGATGTCGCTCGCGCCCCACGCGTGGCGGACGCTCTGGGCGTAATGCGCCCTCATGGTCTTGAAGTAGCCGTCCGTGAGGACGCAGTCGTTGCCGAGCGGGAGGAAGAGCGGCTCGACGTGGACGCGGTCGCCGAGCGTGAAGCAGCACTTGAGGTAGAGGTGCCAGTCTTCGGGGATGACCTCTTCGTCCCAGTAATCGACCTGGTTGAGCATTTGCCAACTGAGTGAGTAGCAGGACGTCGGGAACTTCACACTGCCGGGCATGACCAGGTTCGAGAGGCGATTGATTCCGGATAGGCCATCGGGGATGCGGAGCGGCGCGGGGATGTCCCAGATGTTGTTCGAGTTGAAGATGGTGGGCTGCCAGAAGGTGCGGTAGCGGTCGGATGCCGAAAGGAAGAGGTAGTTGAGCGCCTCGAAGTGGTTGGGATGAAAGACGGCGTCGGCGTCGCAACTGGTGATGGTGTAGCGGGCGATATCATCGCCACCGTTCTCGATGAGGCGGATGTGAGCCTCGCGGGCGGCCCAGGCTTCGTTCGAGCCCTTGCCCGGGGTCTCGCCCGGGAGGCCGGCCGGGTGGAAGGTGGCGAACATCTCGCCGAAGCGGGCGCGATAGGCCATCACCAGGCGGGCCGCCTTGGCGCGAGCGACCGGCTCACGGGCTTCCATCGCCATGACGACGACGAGCTGGTCCGCGTTCGGCTGGGCGGCGAGGGCATCGAGCGTGCGCGCCAACCCGGTTTCGGACTCCTTGTAGTTGGGGACGATGACCATGTGCCGAGGCCACGACCAGGGCTCAGTGCCGGGGTTCGCGGGCAGCCACTCGCAGTACTTCGCCACCCAGTTTGTGGCTTTCCAGTGCTTCATCTTGCGAAGGCCGACGAGGCACGCGACAACGACAGCGTAGGAACGGATGATCCAGTAGACGAAGAAGGCGACGATGCCAACGGCGAGCGCCTGGGCGGCGCCGTAGGGCGCCCAGAAGATTGAGGAAACCAGGAAGAGGGAGAGGAGGATGGGGAGGAGATTCCAGAGGCGCTCACGCCAGTGGGACGAGGCGGTGACGGTGAGTCTGACGGCGTGGGTTGAGAGGGGGGGCGCAGACGAGTAGCGGCGGGCCTGGATGGCCATTCAGAAGATGCCTCTAGTGAGGTACTTCCTACGCCTACGAGGTTAGCTGACGGGCTACGACCGGAGATAGCCGTTCCGCCGTCATCTGGCTTCTAACTGAAGCCGGACCCTTGCGGACTCGCCCCGAAAACTGGTTCCCCCGTTCCACTCCGAGTGGACTAGGCGCCGGGTTGGTCGCTG
>JBGOVF010000145.1:0-6335 GCA_041477975.1 Tepidiformaceae bacterium | reverse complement strand
TCCACTCCGGGCCTACAGTCCGCCGGACGCGTTGCCCTTGGCGGCCACCCGGTCCGCATCCTCCAGCTCGATGCCGATCGCGTGGCCGTGGCCCTCAACGACTCCTCGCAGGTAGCGATCGTCAACCTGCGCCACCTGAAGGTCGAACGCAAGGTCGCGGTGCTCGGCCACCCGGATGGTCTCTGCCTCAATCCCGCCGGAACGCACCTTGCAGTCGTTTCCAACGAGGCCAGTGCCGTCCAGGTCTTTGAACTCTCTACCTGGCGGCTGGCCACAACGCTCGATGCCGGCAGCGGCCCCGGCCAGTGCGCCTGGCTCGCCCACCATTGACCGCGTCCTCGCGCCGGGCCACGATCCTGAGCATTCGCCCGCACAAAGGTCGCCACCATGGCCGCGCAGCTCTGCCAGTTGGGGGGCCGCTTCTCCCGCTGCCCGAACCCTTCGCTGCACACTTGTCAATACTGCGGCCGAGATTTCTGCGAGCAGCACACCCACCACGCCCAGGCTCACGACGCGGTCTGCGCGCGTAAGGCTTGCCGCCTCAAGCACGATGACCTGCGCGCGCATATGGGGTATCGCGACCGTGTGAGCCAGCGCAACCGCGCCGGTCTCTGCGGAGTCGAAGAGTGCGGGCCTCATCCCGGCTACCAATGCTCGCTCTGCGAGGGACACTTCTGTGGCGCCCACCTCTCCGAGCGCCTGTATCCCTTCCAGGATGGCTGGCTCAGGGTCGAGCGCCCCGTGAGCGTCTGCGTACGCTGCTGGGAGCGCCGTAAGATCTGGCGCAGCCGTTAGCCGTTCCACCCGTGCGATGATTGGTGGCGATGCCGCCCGTCAGCGCCGTTTCCCTCGATTCCATCCGCGCCGCTCGCGAAGCGATCGCTGCCCAGGTGCGGCTGACCCCGGTCTGGCCCTCTCCGGGGCTAACCACCACGGCGGGAGGCCCGGTAGCGCTCAAGTGCGAGCAAATGCAGCTCACCGGCTCGTTCAAGATTCGAGGCGCGCTCAATTTCGTCCGCTCGCTCGATGACGCCGCCGCCCGGCGCGGGCTGGTGGCCGCCAGCGCCGGCAACCACGCGCAGGGCGTCGCCCTCGCCGGCGCCTCCCGCGGCATCGATGTCACCGTCGTCATGCCGTCGTTCGCCCCGCTGGCCAAGGTGAACGCGGCGCGTGCCTACGGGGCTCGCGTCGTGCTCGCCGGGAGCTCGCTCGAAGAGGCCCGGACCGAAGCCGTCTCGATTGCCGAACAGGAGGGCCGTATCTACGTCCCCCCGTTCGATGACGACGCCGTCATCGCCGGCCAGGGCACGGTCGGTCTGGAGATCCTGGAACAAGCGCCGGACGTCGAGGAAGTGCTCGTCCCGGCCGGCGGTGGTGGCTTGCTCGCCGGAATCGCCGTCGCGGTGAAGGCCCTGCGCCCTTCGGCCCGCGTCATCGGCGTCCAGGCCGCTGCTATGGACGGCATCTGCCGCTCGGTGGCGGCCCATCACGTCAGCGCCGCGCCGCCGGCGCGCACCATCGCCGATGGCGTCGCTGTCGCGGGCCCCTCCCAACGCACGTTCGAACTGATCGAGCGCTACGTCGATGACGTGGTGTCCGTCCACGACGACGCCATCGCCCACGCCATCGTCCTCCTGATTGAGCAGGCGAAGATGGTGGTGGAGGGCGCAGGAGCGCTGGGCGTCGCGGCCCTGCAGGCAGGGGTCTACAAACCACGCGGCTCCGCCGTCGTGGTCCTCTCCGGCGGCAACATCGATATCAACCTCGTCGGCTCCATCGTCCGCCGCGGTCTCGTCGATGCCGGACGCTACCAGCAGCTCTCCATCGAGGTCAGCGACACGCCAGGCCAGCTAGCGCTCGTCTCCGCCGTCATCGCGCGGGCGGGCGGCAATGTCCTCGAAGTCGACCACAACCGCGAAGCGCCCGGCATGCCCATCGGCGTGGCCGTCCTCGACCTCCTTCTCGAGGTCAACGACGCGGCGCATTTCGACGAAATCGTCCGGGCGCTCCGCGAGGCCGGTCTGCGTGGACTGCCCGGTGGACCCGCACGTCTCGCAACCGAAGACGCTCGCCGGAAGCACGAGGCGTGACGGAACCCTTGCCGTTCGAAATCCCCGTGGTAGTGCGTGAGCACCGGGCAGCGGTCAACGGGCAGGCTGGGGCCGAGTGGTTCGATAGGCTCCCCGACCTTATTCGCTCGTTCGCGAAGGAGTGGCAGCTCACGGTCCTCGCCCCGTTTCCGAACCTCAGCTACAACTTCGTGACGCCGGTGCAACGGGCAGATGGCTCGCCGGCTGTGCTGAAGCTCAACTTTCCCGACCACGATGCCGTCTGTGAGATAGAAGCGATGCGCCGCTTCCCGCGCGACGCTGCGGTGGAGGTGCTGGAAGCGGACGAGGAGCGGGGTGCGATGCTGCTGGAGCGCGTGACGCCGGGCCAGTCGCTGCGCGGCATGCCGGAGGAGCAAGCCGTCGCCGCCACGTGTGCGGTGATCCGGAAATTGCACCGCCCGCTCGTCGACCCTCACCCGTTTCCGACGGTCGCCAACTGGGGCGAAGTGTATGGGCGCATCCGCAAGCAGTTCGGCGGGACGTCCGGTCCGTTCCCGCAGGCGCTCTTCGACGAGGGCGAGGAAACGTATTTGGCGCTCGTTGCCAGCTCTGGGCCGACGATCCTCCTCCATGGCGACCTCCACCACGACAACATACTCACCGCCACGCGGGAGCCGTTTCTCGCGTTCGACCCGCACGGCGTTGCCGGTGAGGCTGAATACGAATGCGGCTCCTTCCTTCGCAACTGGCTGCCGGATCTGCTGGAACTGCCCGATCCCGCCGGCGCAACGAACCGCCGGCTCGACCAGTTCGACGGGGAGCTCGGATTCGACCGTGAGCGGCTGCGTGGCTGGGGGATGTCTCAGGCAGTGATGTCCACGCTCTGGTCACTGGAAAGCGGCGAGGAGCGCTGGCAAGGGGGAGCTGAAGTGGCTGCGCTAATGTCGGCTCGACGGAGTTAAACCTCGGGCTCGTCCGGCCGCCGTGGGTCTCTCAGCAGCAGCACGTCCAACAGAAACACCACCACAGTCAGCACGCTGCCCAGGGCCACGATCCGGGCAATCCGGTGCAGTAGCCGGCCCAACGCCCGCACGGGCCGCAACGGCAGGCCGCTAATCGTCTTCAGCACGCAACATCCCCCTGTAGATGCCCGGGTCGCTGCCCTCGATCGACGTCGCGCGCACGGCCCGTTCGTAGAACGCCGCCGGCCCAACCCCACCGATGACGGCGTAAGCGTATCCCTCACCGGCCAAGGCGTGCAGACATTGCAGCAGGAGCACGCGCCCGATGCCGGCCTTGCGCTCGGATTCCTCCACGCCCATCGGTCCGAAGTAGTCCGGCCGCGTTGCGTTGTACGCCGCAAAGCCGATCGTCCGGCCGCCGCGCTCCGCTACGAACACCGTCGGCGGAAGGTGCGCGAACCCCGCGATCGCCTCATCAACCCAGTTCGGCCAGTGCTTCGAGACGAACGCCAGCACGTGCCGACGCTCGTACGACTCGGCCCTCCGGCAAACGATGCCCGACGCAGCCAGTCGCCCGCGTTCGTCCTCAAACGTCGGCAGTTCGTACAGCTTGACGAGCATGTCCGGCATGAGTCTCTCGTTCACCCACACTCTTAGTAACCGAGGTCCAACCCCCTCTCCCTCGCAGTCGGGGGAGGGTTGGGCCGAGGACGCTACGCCAGGCCGCCGCCGTCCAGCACCAGCGTCTGCCCGGTCGTGAAGGACGACGACGGCGTTGCGAAGTACACAACTGCTCCCGCCATCTCGTCCGGGTCGCCAATCCGCTTCAGCGCCCCGCCCTGGACGGCGTTCTTGAGGATCGCCTCGTTCTCCCACAGCGCTCGCGAAAACTCGGTCTTGATGAGCCCGGGCGCGATGCAGTTCACGCGGATCCCGTCGGTGCCCCACTCCTTGGCGCACACCTGCGTGAGCATGATCACGGCCGCCTTCGAGACAGAGTAACCGCCCAGTCCCTGCGACACCCGCAACCCGCCCGTCGAGCTCACGTTGACGATCGCTCCGCCCTGGCCCTGCGCCGCCATCACTTCGCGCACCATCTTGCTCAGGAAGAAGCACGACTTCACGTTCGTGTTCATGATCGCGTCCCAGGCGCGTTCGTCCAGGTTCTGGACCGGGCCGAAGACCGGGTTGGTCGCCGCGTTGTTCACGAGCACATCGATCCGCCCCAACTGCTTCCGCGTCTCGTCCACCAGGTTCTGCAGGGCCGCCAGGTCCCGCACGTTCGTCGGGACGGCGATACCCTTCCGTCCGGTCGCGGCGATCGCCGCCACCGTCTCTTCCAGCGCCTCCGGCTTCCGTGCCGCGACGCACACGTCGGCTCCGGCTTCGGCCAGCGCGACCGCGATCGATCGCCCGATACCACGGCTCCCGCCCGTGACAATCGCCACCTTCCCCTTGAGCCCAAAGTCAGCAACAGTCACGGGCACTCCCTCGAATCGGATGTAGAATCGGCGACCGTGGTGAGGCGGGCGCCGGAAAATACTACCGGCTCGGGCGGCCGCCGTCCCGGCCCGGGAGGACTCGATGGCGCTCATTGACCTGAAGGCGTTGCTACCTGGCATCCGCGAACGCGAAGCGCGCGACTCCGAGTCGTACCCGCGGGAGACCGTTGCGGCACTGCAGGGGGCGGCCGTGCCGGCAGCGCCGTTCCCCGCTGCGCTCGGTGGCGAAGGCTGCTCCCTCGTCGCTGCCGTCTCCGCCGTCGAACTGCTCGCCACCGCGTCACCTTCCGCCGCGCTGCTCCTGAGCATGCCGCTCGGCCTTGCCGGCCTCTATGCTCTTGGCCCGGAAGCGGCGCCCGGGGAGCATCGCGCTGCCTGGCAGGCGCAGATAGACGACGTCGCGGCGCGCTACCGCGCCGGCGAAATCTACGCAGCCTGCAACTCCGAAAAGGGTGCGGGCGGTTCGCTCGCTGCCACGAAGACGGTCGCCGACCTGGGCCCCGATGGCGCCTGGCGCATCACGGGCGAGAAGATCCTCGCGTCATCGGGCAAGTACGCCACGCATTTCTTTTCCACGGCGAAGGTCGACCCGGCCCAACTACCCGGGTGTGGCATCGTCGAGTTCTTCTTCATATCCCCCGACGCGCCCGGAGTCGAGGTTACCGACGACTGGGACGGCTTCGGCATGCGTTCTACGGAGAGCCATACGGTGCGCTACGCCAATGCCCCTGCCGAAGGGCTCATGGGCTTCCCCAACTTCCTCGCTCACGTCCAGCCCCTTCAGTATTTCTTCTGCCTGTTCGCAGCGATCCCGCTGGGGTGCGCCGCGGCCATCATTACCGAACTGGGCACGCCCGCCCCGCAATCTCCGGTGCTCCGCCTGCGCCTGAGCGAGGCCGTCATGCGCTACGAAGCCATGCGCGCCTACCTGCACCAGACCGCCTCAGGCTGGCACGCCGCGGCTGGCCCGGCCTACGCTGAACTGGTCCTTCGCACGAAGACCTACGTCACCCAGGAATCCACGAAACTCTGCGCCGAACTGTTCGCGCTCGGTGGAGGGCGTCACTATCGCCGTTCCGGCTCCATCGCCCGCGCCCTCGCCGATTCCTTCGCGGGCACGGCATTGCGGCCACCCCTTCCGCTCGCCCTCGACACACTCATCGAATCGTTCTCGCTCGGCCGACTCGCGCCTAGTGACTGACGAAGCTGCCCTCGGCAGTCGTCAGGTGCGTCACGTCGTTCAACGACTGTAAGGCCCGCACGCCGTGGCCTGAGTAGACGATGTGCACGGACGTGTGCGCCGGGCGGAAGAACATGTCCGCGCTCACGCCGATGACGTGTCCGACGTAGGCGTTGATAACGCCGCCGTGGCACGCGATGACAACTCGCTTGCCCTCGTTCAACGCGACGATGGACTCTACCGCGTTCACCGTCCGCTTCCGGAATTCGAAGCTCGACTCCGAGTAGGGGTACACGTCCCACTTTCGCTCCTGCAGCATGCGCTCGCGAATGCCCAACAACAGCCCCTGCCCGAGGAAGTCGGCCGCCGACTTCTCCGGCGGGATGTCCCGGAACACCTCCACCTCGCGCAGGTCGTGGATCACCTGCGGTTCCAGGCGGTGGTGCCGCGCTATCTGAAACCCTGTGTCGTACGCGCGCTTCAGCGGGCTTGCGTACACCACGTCCACTCGCTCGATCGAGAAGCGCTCCCCCACCAGCCGCGCCTGCTGCTGGCCCCGTTCGCTAAGCGGAGGGTCGAAGGTGTCGCCGATCGGCCCGCTTCGGGGGTCGGCGATGTGTTGTTCCCCGTGGCGCACCAT
>JBGOVF010000161.1:0-6068 GCA_041477975.1 Tepidiformaceae bacterium | reverse complement strand
TGATGATCTGCGTGCCGCCCTGGACGTGCGTGCGCGCGTGTTCCGCCGCTGCTTCGAAGGCCGCGCGGGCCACGCCCACGGCCGTCGCGGCGGCCTGTGGCATGCCCCGGCCGCGCATCGCCAGGCCCACCGTGCGCATGCCGCGGTCGACCTCGCCCAGCATCGCAGTCGCGGGCAGGCGGCATTCTTCGAAGACCAGTTCGCCGTTCTGGGAGAGCCGCTGCCCCACCTTGTTCTCGATCCGCCCAACGCTGAACCCCGGAGTGCCCTTCTCCACGAAGAACGCGCTCAGCCCCTGGGATGCCGCCGGTGCCCGGCTTCGTCCGCGCGAGGATGACGTGCAGTCTGGCCAGTCCCCCGTTCGAGATATAGCTCTTCGCGCCGTTCAGCACCCAGCCGCCGGCGCCGTCGGACCCAGCGGTCGTCTTCGCACCGTGCGGCGCGACATTATAGGGGAGGAAGTGGTCGCTACCGGCGCCATCTTCGTGCAGCCCCAGCGCGAGGAGGAAGCGGTCGTCAGCCAGGAACGGCGGCAAGTAGCGTTCGCGCTGCCCCGGCGTGCACGCGGTCGTGATCAGCGGGATGAACTTCCAGGTCTGATCCATCGTCACGGCGAGGCCGAGGTCGCCGGCTGCGATCTCCTCGCCAATCACACAGCAACTAATGCAGTCAGCGCCGGCGCCGCCAAACTCCACCGGCACCGGCATCGTGCGCACGCCCATCTTCGAAAGCGTCTCGACCCACTCCCACGGCACCCGCTCGGCGTTGTCCGCGATCCGCTCCCGCGCCTGCGCGTTCGGGGCCACTTCCTTCTGGATGAACGCGCGGACAGTGTCGCGGAGTGCGATCTGTACGTCCGTCAGGCGGTAGTCGATCGTTGATTTCACGACGCTCGCCTCACGCGTTTCCCCGCTCGCGAATCATCGACACAGCCTTCGTCACCCATTCCGGCGGCATCGATTGGCGGTAGGTCTGCTCGGTCCAGAGCGCCAGCAGCTCGTTCTCGCTCGCGCCGGGGTGCTTCTCGCGAATGCGCTCATAGCGAAGGTCGTCGTACGACGAGATGCGTTCAAGCCAGCGCTCGGCGCGCTCGGCACCCGAAAGCCCACGCCACCACGCGAGATACGTCGCCCAGAACTCAGGCGTCGTGTCCGCGGGAGCGGGCAAGCTCCAGGAGTTCCCGGACGCCGAGGGTGTCGAGCCAGCGCTGGAAGTAGTCGTCGTGCTCATCGAAGTTCTCTCCGGCCATTATCACGGCTACGTCTTTCAGTTGCTGGTCCGAACGGGAATCCTTCGCCCACCACAACTTCCTCAGGACAAGATCCTGCGGGGTAGGTATGCAAGCGGTGCCGGACCTGTAGGCAGTACGGAGGCGCCGCTCGAACATCAGCCGCTCGAAGAGGTCGTCCTTGAGAGGGATGAAATCGACCTTGCCGCCTTGATGCGGCATCACGTTAAACATGATCCGCGTCCGCGCCGAATCCGCGACCATCTGCGGATCGACGAAGTATCCATGGTCGAACTCCTCGACGAACCGCGCCACGTCCGCCGGCCGGATGTCGATCACGACGTCCGTGTCCTGCGTGGAACGATCGAGCCCATAGAAGAGGGCGGCTACGGAGCCGGTGACCATGTACGGCATGGAAATGCGGTCGAGCCGCACGGCAAGGTCACTCAGCAGGTCGACTCGGTCGGCGGGCATTCGGCCCATCGTACGCGAGGGAGCCTCACCGGATGACGAAGTAGGCCGCTTCCGGGTGATGCACCACGATCGCGCTCGTTGATTGCTCCGGGTGCCACTGGAACGTCTCGCTCAGCTCGCAACCGATGCGCGCCGGTTCCAGCAGCGTGGCGATCCCGGCCTGCTCCTCGAGGTCCGGGCAGGCGGGGTAGCCGAAGCTGTAGCGGCTGCCCTGGTACACCTGCTTGAACAGCTCCTTTGGCGTCTTCCCGTCCTTGCCGGCGATGCCCAGCTCCTCGCGCATGCGCTTGTGCCAGAACTCGGCCAGCGCCTCCGCCGTCTCGACGGCGAAGCCGTGGAAATGCAGGTAGTCGCGGTACTCGTTCGAGCCGAACAGTTCCCGCGCGTGCTCGCTCGCCTTCGGCCCCATCGTCACAAGAGAGAAGGCGACAGTGTCATACTCGCCGCTCTCCACCGGCCGGAAGTAATCGGCGATGCAGAGGCGCTTGCCGCTGGGCTGGCGCGGGAACTTGAAGCGCACCGGCTCGCCCACCGGCCTGCCGCCTTCGAACCCGCGCCAGACCAGCAAATCGTTCTTCTCCGCCTGGCAGGGGAAGTAGCCGTAGACCACCTGCGGCACGAGCAGGTTGCCGGCGATCGCCTCTTCCTGGAGACGGCGGAAGACCGGCCGCACCTCGTTCTCGACGAAGGCGTCGTACTCCGGCGCGCTGCGCTCTCCCTTCTGGTACTGCCACTGCGCGCGAAAGAGCGCGATTTCGTTCACGAACGGGAAGAGGTCGCGCAGCGGGATGCCTTTCACTACGCGGCTGCCCCAGAACGGCGGCTGCGGGATCGGCACATCGCGCCGAACAGCGTTCACGATGTACTCCCGGTCCGCGCCATCGTCGCGGCCGCTGCCACCTACCGGCGGCGTCGTCACGCGCACTTCGTCGTAGCCGTCCTCCCCGCCGGTGGGGCGCACCTCTTCGCCGCCGCGCGTAAGCACCGGGATGGGTTCGCCCGCGCGGATCGCGGGCATGATCCGGTCCATGGTCGCGAGCCCTTCGAACGCATCCTGGGCGTAGAAGACGCTTCCCTTATAGATGGCGCGCAGGTCCTGCTCGACGTACTTGCGCGTGAGCGCCGCGCCGCCGAGCAACACGGGGTAGTGGAACAGCTCGCGGCTGTTCAGCTCCTCCAGGTCTTCGCGCATGACGACGGTGCTCTTCACCAGCAGCCCGGAGAGGCCGATCGCGTCCGCCTCCACCTCGTTCGCCTTGTCGATGACGTTCTGGATAGGCTGCTTGATGCCGATGTTGTAGGTCGTGTAGCCGTTGTTGCTGAGGATGATGTCGACCAGGTTCTTGCCGATGTCGTGCACATCCCCGCGCACGGTCGCGAGCACGATCCGGCCCTTGCCCGCGCCTTCCGCCTTCTCCATGTACGGCTCCAGGTAGGCAACGGCCGTCTTCATCGTCTCGGCTGACTGGAGCACGAACGGCAGCTGCATCTTCCCCGAACCGAAGAGCTCGCCGACCACGCGCATGCCGTCGAGCAGGTGGTCGTTGATGATCGCCAGCGGGTCGTACTGCACAAGCGCGTCGTCGAGGTCGGCTTCGATCCCGCGCCGGTCGCCATCGATGATCCGCGACTTGAGCCGCTCTTCGACCGGCAGCAGCGAGCGGTCGACCTTGGTCGCCTTCTCGTTCTCCACGCCTTCAAAGAGCCCGATGAAGTGGTGGAGCGGGTCGTAGCCGCCCTCGCCGTTGGCATCGGCCGGGCGGCGGCGGTCGTAGATGAGGTCGCGCGCGGTGCTAATCTGCTCTTCCGGGATGCGGTTCAGCGGGAGGATCTGGCGCGCGTTGACGATCGCCGCGTCCAGACCGTGCTCGATCGCCTCGTACAAGAACACAGAGTTGAGCACGCGCCGCGCCACCGGCTTCAGCCCGAACGAGCAGTTCGAAACACCGAGCACCGTGTGTACCGCGGGGAACTCGGCCTTGAGCTGCCTGATCGCGTTCAACGTCTCCATCGCGTCGCCGCGCAGGTCTTCCTGTCCGCCGGAGAGCGGGAAAGTAAGCAGGTCGAAGAGCAGGTCGCCGGGCTCGACGCCGTAGCGGTTCACCGCGATGTCGTAAATGCGCCGGGCGACCCGCAACTTCCACTCGGTCGTCCGCGCCTGGCCCTCCTCGTCGATCGTCATCGCGATGACCGCAGCGCCGTGGCGCTTGATCAGCGGCAGCACCCGCGCGATCTTGCGCTCGCCGTCCTCCAGGTTGATCGAGTTGACGATCGGCTTGCCGCCGTACAGCTTGAGCGCCGCTTCGATCACCGGCGGCTCGGTGCTATCGAACACGAGCGGCAGCGTCGACTGCGTCCGGAACGCGCCGACTACGCGCTCGACATCCGGCACGCCGTCGCGCCCGACGTAGTCGACCATCACGTCGATGACGTGCGCGCCTTCGGCCGCCTGTTCGCGCGCCAGGCCCACCATCCCATCCAGGTCTTCGGCCAGCAGCAGGTCACGGAACGCGCGCGAGCCCGTAGCGTTTGTCCGCTCGCCGATGACGAGAAACGAGGTGTCCTGCTCGATCGGCACAGACGTGTAGAGCGACGAAATGGCGGCCGGGTAAGAGGACTGAGGACTGAGGACTGAGGACTGAGGCCCGCCGGCCGCGAAGAACGCTTGCGCTGACGGCCGCTGCTTCGGCTTCGGCCGGCCGACCGCCGCGATGAGCGCTTCGAACATCGCCGGCGTCGTCCCGCAGCAGCCTGCCGCGATGTTGATCCCAAACTCCTCGACGAAGATCTTGTGGTAGCGCGCGAACTCGGCGGGCGTCAGCAGGTAACACGCTTCGCCGTCCACCAGCTCCGGCAGCCCCGCGTTCGGCGCGACGAAGACAGGCCGCCGTGAGGTCTCCGCCAGGTAGCGCACATGCTCGACGAGCCCTTCCGGCCCGAGCGAACAGTTGATCCCGAGCACATCGACGACATCCAGGCATTCAAGCGTGGTCAGCGCGCAGGCGATGTCGGAGCCGAGGAGCATCGTCCCCGTCGTCTCGATCGTCACGCTCGCGATGACCGGGATGCGCTTCCCCGTCTCGGCGAACGCATCGGTGATCGCGGCGAGAGCTGCCTTCGTCTGGAGCAGGTCCTGGCAGGTTTCCACCTTGAGCACGTCGATGCCGCCTTCGATCAGGCCCATCGCCTGTTCGAAGTAGCTGTGCACGAGTTCGTCCCAACGGATGTGGCCGAGCGAAGGCAGCTTCGTGCCCGGGCCGATAGTGCCGAAGCTGTAGCGCGGCCACTCTGTCGTGCTGAACTCGTCGCGGACCGCGTTGAGCTGCCGCGCCGCCAGCGCGTTCAACTCGCGCACGCGCTCGGCAATGCCGTACTCCGCGAACACGACCTCGTTCGAGCCGAAGGTCGCGCTATCGACCGCGTCGCAGCCGGCCGCGTAAAAGCCCCGCTGGATCTTGTTCAGCACTTCGGGTTCGGAGACGGTCAGGTATTCGTTGCAGCCATCCAGCCCGCCGTAATCCGGCACCGGGCGCAGCCCAAGGATCGTCGAGCCGATCGGCCCGGCGGTATAGAGGACCCGCTCCCTGAGGCGGTCCAGGAAGGGATGGCGAAGCGGCGTGTACATATAAAGGGTAGGAACAAGCGTAGCAGAGGCAGGAAGTGGAGGGACCGGGGCGATCGAAAAGGGGCGGCCAACCGGCCACCCCCTCCGAGTTCCATGCGAGGCCACACAGCCCGGCTAGCGCGCGTTCCGGCGCGAGACGAGCCTGTGTCCAGCCAGCACGAGTGCCGCCGTGACGATGCCGGCCAACCAGACCACCGCCTGCGACGTTCCCTCGCCACCGTTGGCGAAGCCGCTGTTCCCGGTGGCCGGCGGACGCGGGGCCAGAGGAGTGGGTGCGACAGTCGGTGCCGTCGTCGGTGCAGCAGCCGGTACTGTCGCGGATGCAGCAATAATCCGGAGTGTGCCCTTGAAACACGGATTGGCAACCGGAGTGACCGTTGCAAGTACGTTCCCAGGTGTCGGGATGTCGCACGTAGTCAGCGTCTTGTACTCTCCCGTCACCTGCGCGTCCTTCAGATACCCAAGAGTGACGACGCCGTTGAGGACGGCTGCGCCCGTCGCGTCGGTCTGCGTTACTTGAAGGTCCGCGGTCAAGGATTGTTTCCCGCCGTTGATGTGGTAGAGAGCGTGAAGCTTCGTCGTGGTGCCGTCATCGACCAGGCTAAGAACTTCGCCCGTGAACGTGCCCACGCCGACATCGCCCCCGACGACGCCCTTCATGTCCCACGGAAAGGCCGTTGCCTGGGTTATCCATTTCGTGAAGGTGACATCGGCAGTGCCGCCGTCAGCCGCCGCGGTTCC
>JBGOVF010000071.1:0-8620 GCA_041477975.1 Tepidiformaceae bacterium | reverse complement strand
GGCGGCCAGGTATTCGCCGAGGGCGGCAGCGACGATGGCCGAGAGCGACTGCTCGGTATCGACGGCGTGGTACTTCACCTGGCGGATGAGTTCCGGAGGGAGGTAGACGTTGAACTGCTTCATCTCGGCCACTACTAGGATACTAGCATAGTAGCGGGAGAACACAAGATGTTGGAGAGAACGTCAGCCCTCCAACATTCGAGCAGCTCTTTCACGAGCGCCCGGTCCGCCGGGGTGAAGGTATCGACGTACCAGAGGCTGAGGCGTGGCGCGAGGATTTCGAGGCCATGGAACGAGTGTAGCCGGGTCTACCGTCGGCGGCGGCCAGCGCCGAAGTATGAAGCAGGTAGCTCTTTGGGGGCGGACGTAATGCGGCTCGGCGCCTTTCTTCTGTTTCTCGTGGCAGCGGCTGGATTCCTCGGCTGCTCCCCCTTGATCGAGCATGTCGACACGCCCGGGCAAGGCGGCGACACCGGAGTGTCGCCGGAGCCGGAACGTCTCCCCGACATCACACGCGAACAGTCGAAGGCGTGTTCGGCGCCAGGAAAGCGGCTGTGCCTGGTGGCCTTCGGCGCGCTCCCGGCCGACTGGATGCAGGAGTGGGCGGACCACCTTCGCACGACCTATAGGATCGAGGTCGAGGTGCTCACACCGGTCGACCCGATGGAGGCGTGGAACCCCCAGCGGCGGCAAATCAGCGCGGAGGGCGCAATCGGGGTAGTCCAGCGGGAGTACCAGGCGGCGATCGTCAACCCAGACCACTCGTTCGTCATCATGACCACGCTGGATATGTACACGAAGGATGTGGAGCCGTTCATCTTCGGCATCACGCGGAGCAGCCAGTACGGCATTGTTTCCGGCTACCACCTGGACCCGGCGCACCGTGGCTCGAAGCCGGACGAGGCGTTGTTGAAGTCGCGGATGTTGAAGTTCGCAACCAAGTACCTCGGGATTACCTACTACGACTTGCCGCAGGTGAGCGACTTTTCGAGCCTGATGTACGGACCGATCGACAGCGTCGCGAAACTGGACGCAGTGCCCGCGGAGCTGCCGAAGAACCTGGTGGCCAGGCCGTAGCGTTCCGCCTAGAGGCTCCCGACACCCGGTACCCGATACCTGACACCGGCGCCTCCCAAGCCCACCTCCCGCGAATGCCGTAGCATGCAGCGGCAAACTTCATTCCGGGAGGAATCACATATGGCAGTTCGACTTGATGGGCAGGTAGCCCTCGTGACTGGCGCCGGCCGCGGCCTTGGCCGCGCTTACGCAATGGACCTCGCGAAGCACGGCGCGAAGGTCATCGTCAACGACTTCGGCGGCAGCGTCTCCGGCGAAGGCGCCGCCGACACCTCGCCCGCCCAGGAAGTGTGCAACGAAATCAAGGCCGCGGGCGGCGAAGCTGTCCCGAACCCCGGCGACGTGGGCAGTTACGACGACACCTACAACATGGTGAAGCAGGCCATGGACACCTACGGCCGGCTCGACGCCATCGTCTGCAACGCCGGCATCCTGCGCGACCTGGCCCTGCACAACATGGCCGAAAACGACTGGGACCTGGTCATCCGGGTGCACCTGAAGCAGTGCTACAACCTGCTGCACCACGCCTGGCCGGTCTTCCGCCAGCAGGCCTACGGCCGTGTGGTCATGGCGACCTCCACCTCGGGCCTGATCGGCAATTTCGGGCAGGCGAACTACGGCGCGGCGAAGGCGGCCATGTACGGCCTCATGAACGTCGCGAAGATCGAGGGCGAGAAGTACAACATCAATGTCAACCTCATTTCGCCGGGCGCCGCGACGCGCATGACGAACAACCTGGGCGGGGCGCAGCAGCAGGACGCGGCGGAGCGCCAGATCGTCATGGGCCCGGAGCACGTCGCCCCCGCCGTGACCTACCTCTGCTCTCCCCAGTGCAAGGAAAGCGGCGTGTGCATCAACGCTTCGGGTGGGTCGTATAGCCGGATCGCCTTCGTGCGCAACACGGGCGTGAGCTTCGACCCGCACCAGCACAAGGACGCCGACTGGTTCGAAAGCCATTGGTCTCAGATCACCGATCTGACCGGGGCGACGGCGCCGTGGTCGTTCCGGGAGACGCGCGAACAGCACTACGCGGCGAAGCCGGCGTAGGGCCGGTCAAGGTCAGGGTGCCGTCCCCCAGTCCGCGCGACGGCACCTTTTCCACCACCACCTCAGCTGATACTTCCCGACCCTGACCAGCTGCCGCCCAGCGACGAGGTGACGCTGACGGCTCCGACTGAGGTCGCCGAACCTGAGAGGGTCCCGCCGATCGGCACCTGCGCCGGGGTTGGGAGCGCTGGCTCGCCGCCGATGCAGGACACAGTGAACGGTCGCGTGAGCACGGCCGCTGATGTGACGATGCCGGAGAACGAGGCAGAGTAGCCGCCATCGGCCCCAACACCACCCGCTACTCCCGCCGCGTAGGTCTCGGTTTCGGTCGCGATCGCCGTATCGAGGATCTTTCCGGTTGGGTCGGTGCAGGTACTCCTGAGTTCGCCTGAGCGCGAGCCGCGGATGCTACCCGAAACGCCGCCGCTCTCCAGGTTGATCGTCAGAGTGAACGTTGTCGCGAAACCGTTTCCGTCGGTGAACCCGCCGCTGACCGTGATCGTGGGCTTTTTCACCGTTTTGGTTGGCGTGGGCGTTGGCGATGGCGGCACGAGGGTCGGCGTGCGAGGGACGGGAGTCGCCGTTGGCCGCACCCGTGTTGGCGTCGGAGGCACCGGTGTCGGCGTCGGCGGCGAAGGCGTCTCTGTTGGCACCGGCGACGGCGATTCCGAAGTTTGGGCGCTGGGCGAAGGCGAAGAGGTCCCGCCGGGCGTCACCGTCGGCGTCTTGCCGGGTTCGGGTAACGGCTCCTGGCCTGACGTAGCAAGATCGCGGTTCACCGCGTTGCGCAGCAGCGCGTCGGTGTCCATGGCCGCCGGGTCGGCGCCGCTCGCTCGCGCTTAAATCTGCGCCTTCAGCGACTCGCTGATGGATTCAGCCGCCATCCGCTTGACCGTCTCCTCGCCAGTTGGCAAGCCGGCATTGCGCAACAGTTCGCGCACGTTCTCCTCAGTACCCTCCTGGCGGTCGCGGATCATGGCGGCGGCGATGACCGCCTTCGTCGCGTCGGAAGTGTCTTTCAGGGCCTGGACGTCCGCGTTCAGGCCGAGCCATGTGTCGTCGCGGGCGAACCGCTCCTTATTGATCTTCACGTCGCTCCCGGTGAGATCTCGCCACGCTCCCTCGATCGCGTCGCGCGTCTGCGCCAGCTCCTGTTGGAGCTTGTTCACGCGTTGTTCCAGCTCACCGGGCGCAGGCTGCGAGCGGGGGTCCGAAAGGATGAACGCCTCGTCTTTCAGGCGGTCCACTTCCCGCTTGAGCAGGCTGTTCGGGTCGCGGAGGCGATCGCGAAGGCTCGTAAACGCCGCCTGCGTTTCGGCCAACTGCGCCTTCACGATCGCGAGCCGGTCGGTGACCGGTTTCGATGGGTCGTTCAGGGCGCCGGCGGCCGCGCTCAGCGGGTCGGCCCCGCCGATGACATTCGAAACGAACTTCGCGGCCGTAGGGTCGATACCCGGGAGGCTCGTGATGACGCCCTGCACGGCCGTGCGCGCTTCGCGGCCGATCGCGCGGTCGTAGTCGTACTTCGTGATCCGCTTCTCGCGTTCGGCCCGGTCGATGATCCCCTGGCGGAGCGAGTCGAGTCGCTGCTGCTCTTGTGCCGCGGCGTCTCCACCCAGCCAGCCGCGGTCACTCTGGTACTGGCGAATGGTCTGCTGGTTCGCCACTTCTGCCAGGTCGGCATTCTTGTTCTTGTTGATCTCCTGGTAGTCGCGGGCACGGTGCGGCAACGTCCCGAGGAGGAACCGCGTCACGGCGCGTCCGACGGCGTAGGTCACCGGATCGACGGCGTGGGCGTCGCCCGCAGTGCCCGGTCCGAGTGTCGCGGCGAGCACCAGGCCCACCGCCAGGGACCCGAGGGCAATTTGCTCCAGCGGGTTTCGGCGCGGGCTCACTGCTCGGACCGTCCTCCCTGCAGCGGGTAGGTCTCGACGAGGACCAGCCCGCTTTCATCGAAGGCGACCATGAGCTGCTCGCCGTAGTAGGCAGTGGCTTTCACCCCGAGCTCCGAGGGGGCATCGATGCGCATCAGCGAGTCCGGCGCCGCCACCAGCTTCTTCACGTCGGCCACCGTCATATCCGCGCGGAACATCGAGGGGTCGTACTGGCGGGGGAGGATGGCAAGGGGCGGCACGTCATCCGCCGGCATGTTGCCGATGAGGTCTCCGTCGGCGAACTCGAACGCCGACTCGAGCTCGAAGTAGTGCCACGTCTCGTAGCGGATGAGCGTCTCACGCCGCCCGCCGTCGGCCAGGTCGAAGGCGACTTCGAACGCATCGGGAGCGCCGAGCAACGAGCGCACCTGATCGCGATCTGTGGCGCCCGCCGGTTTGGGCATTCTGTCCGTGACGGCCTGGAGGCCGGCCACCACGCGTGCGTCCGGCGTGACCGCACCCGGCATCGAAATCGTGGGCCCCACGGCTTCCTCGCCGCGGCCACCACCCGGGGCCCGCGAGCCCGAGGTCACGGCGTGACCGCCGGCCGCGCACGCTGCTATCGTTCGCGTCGTGAAGCCGCTAGTTACGTTTGGCTGGTATATCCCCACCAATGGCGAGGGGGTCTACCCCGGCGACCCGATGACGGAGCCGCCGAGCCTCGACTTCTTCATGCGTGTGATCACGGCCGCGGAACGAGCGGGGATGGAGTTCGCGCTTGTCCCCGTGACGCCGGTCTGCTGGGAAGCCTGGATCTCCTGCGCCTTCATGGCGGCGAAGACGACGAAGATCAAACTGCTCGTCGCAGCGCGGCCAGGGCTCATCAGCCCGACGGTGATGGCCAAGATGGTGGCCACATTCGACCAGCTGAGCGGAGGGCGTGTCTACGTGAACCTGATCGCGGGCGGGAGCGAAGCGGAACTGGCGGCAGACGGCGTACACCTGCCGCACGACGAGCGCTACGAGCTGATGGACGAGGTCGTGACCGTGATGAAGCGCTGCTGGACGGAGGAAGGGCCGGTCACGTTCAAAGGCAAGCACGTCGATGTCGAGAACGCGTGGTTCCGGCCGAAGCCGGTTCAGCAACCACACCCTCCCTTCTATATAGGAGGGATCTCGCCGGCAGCGATCGAGGTCGGCGCCAAGCACGCGGCCGTCTACCTCTTCTGGGGGAACACGCCCGAGCAGATCGCGAAGGACGTCGCGGCGGTGCGCGAAGCGGCGGCTCGCTACGGGCGCGAACACGAGATCCGCTTCGGGATGCGCCTGCAGGTGCTCGTGCGCGAGACCGAGGAGCAGGCGCGGCACGATGCCGAGGCGCTGATCGCGGGGACTACCGAACAGCAACGGGCGCGACGCCTGGGCGCCATGGGTGGCGAGTCGCACGCGGACGGGCGCATGCGCCAGTTCGCGGAGAGCACCGGGGACAGCAACTACTGGATCTCACGCCACCTCTACGCGGGCCTGACCACCGTCCGCCACGGAGCGGGCGTGATGATGGTCGGCAACCCGGAGCAGGTGGCGGGGCTCATCCAGGAGTACGTCGACATCGGCTGTACGGAGTTCTGTCTTTCGGGCTACCCGCACGACGCGGAGGCCGAGAATTTCGGCCGGCTGGTGATGCCGCGGTTCGCGTGAGGGGGCGCACCCTCCGTCCCCCTGTCCCGACTGCACGGGAGAGGGGGAGCCGGCGGCGATCTGTCCCAGCACCGCACGGAGATGGGTTTCTACGTCTTCAGTTCGGACACGAAGGAATTGGTCGCCAAGGCCGTGCCGCCCTCACCCGCCGACCCCCTCTCCCGACTGCGCGGGCGAGGGGGAGAAGGCGGCGATCTGTGCCAGCACCGCACGGAGATGGGTTTCCACGTCTTCGGTTCGAATTCGGAGGAAGTGGACGCCGAGAGCCTCCAGCGCTGCCTGGCGATCGGTGTCCCGACGGTATTGCTCCGGGTCTTCGTGGACTCCGCCATCGATTTCGATAGCCAAGGAGAGGGCTTCGCAGTAGAAATCGACGACGTATGCCCCTATGGCGTGTTGGCGGCGGAACCACAGCCCGCGCAATCTCCGGTTCCGAAGACGATCCCACAGGGCAGATTCGGTAGCTGTCAGCCGCTTCCGGAGATCCCGGGCGGCGGGCACGTTGTGCACATAGTTGCGGCGACGAGCTTCGTCCACGAAGCCAAACGATAGCCCCTCTCCCGCGCAGTCGGGAGAGGGGTTGGGGTGAGGGCGGGATGCCGAGGCGCCGCTAGTCTGTTGCTGTTTTCGCCCGCTTGAACTGCTTGCTCAGCCCCAACCCCTGGTCCTGGTACGACGAACCCGCGCCCGCCCCATACAGCTTCCCCGGGCGGGCAAGCAACTGTTCGTAGACCAGGCGGCCGATGTTCTGGCCGTCGCGGAGGGCGTAGGGGATGTCGTGCGAGCGCACTTCGAGGATGGCGCGGGTGCCGCGCAGTTCGCCGCTGCCGTAGCCGAAGCCGGGGTCGAAGAAGCCGGCGTAGTGCACGCGGAATTCGCCCATCGCCGGGTCGTACGGCACCATTTCGGCCGCGTAATCCGGGGGGACGCGGACGCGTTCGCGCGAGCCGAGGATGTAGAACTCGCCCGGCCGCAGGATCATCTCCAGGCGCGGGTTGCGGCGCACGGGCTCCCAGAACGTCTCCGGGTCGTAGTAGTCGCGCTTGTCCAGGTCGATGACCGGGGCATCGTGCACGGCCTTCCAGCCGACAAGGTCGTTTTCGCCTTCGCCCTTGAGGTCGACCGAGAACCAGAGCCCGCTGAGTACGTTCGCGCGCATCGGCTCGCCGCTTGCATCGAACACCAGGCCCTCGCCGGCGGTCGCGGCCTTGCGGCTGGTATCGGATTGCATGGGCACGCCGCGGAGAAAACGGAGCTGGTTCAGGCTCGTGCCGGTCCGCACCTGGATGCTGAACGTCTTCGGCGCGACCTCCACGAAGAGCGGCCCGCGGTAGCCCTTCGAGACGCGGTCGAACTGTTCGGAGTGGTCGGTGATGAGGCGCGCGAAGACATCGAGGCGGCCGGTGGTGCTTTTCGGGTTCGCCTTGGCCACGGTGTCGTCGCCGAGCCGGAGCGATTCGAGCAGGGGGATGATGTAGACCGCGCCCTTCTGGAGGACGGCGCCGCCTTCGAGGTCGATCTGCTGCACGGTCAGGTTCGAAAGCGAATCCATGACGGCGCATTTGCGCCCGGGGAGGAAGCTGGCACGGACCTGGATAGCGGTGCGCCCGAGGCGGAGGTCCAGGCTCGCGGGCTGGATTTGCGATTCCTCGACGGGCGGGTCGGCCTCCACGCGGCCATCGGCGACCATCTGCGTTATCTCTTCGTAGGGCAGCACGCCCCGGCGCGAGCGGCGGCTCACGCGCCCAAGCTCAGGGAACATCCCCGGACCGCTGCCACCCGCCATGCAACCCTCCCGTACAGTGCGCTAGTTTACGGGGGATGCGGGTTTGGGGGCGTTGGGCGGCTGCGGACGCGAAGCTGGCGTCCTTCCGGCGCTCGGCACGGAGTCACAGCCACTCGAGGGAGATCGTCTGGGGGTTGCCATGCACTTCGGTTCGAAACAGCTTCAGCAAGTCCCACCCCAGGAGTGACGGCAGGTGTTGGTTGTCGGCCAGCTCGGCTATTCGAAGGTTGCCCTCCACGATGCGCCATGCCCCGTCGTCCGACTGAAAAGCGTATCTCGCAGGCACTTCGAATGAGATAGCCGCGCCGCCGACGCCAATGTTGCCCACAACGTTGGTCCACAGGCTTCGATTGGTCAGTTGGGCCACCGAAAGCCCTAAACGGCGCACCGCGTCCTTTGGATGAACCACGGTTTGGGCTGCGCCTGTATCCACGAGGAAGGGGATGAAAGGCCAGGCCCCCGTCGGCACCAGGCCTTCGACATAGACCGCCACGTTGAGGTACGGGTGGGGCGGCTGAGACGGGTTGAAAAACCCGCGAATCACAGCAGGAGCGCACTCGAATGGGCTGAGATGAACTCAATCGCCACGCCTGTGCGCGGGTCGAGGCCTAGATCGGTAAGCATGTAGACGAGCCGAGCAAGGTCCGGCTCGGCGGCGACCACCTTGCCGTCCTTAACGGCAACAAAGTGCTCGGGGTATTCGCCCAACAGGCGCTGATAGTTGTCTTCCCAGAACTTTTGGATCTGGTCCGCTTCTTCGAAGCTCGGCTCTGGACGCGCTAACGTTGCCACCGGCACACCTCGGTAAGGTCAGGTACGCAAGGGAATCTTCGGCTCTCTCGACCCGGCAGACAAGTTCCTGAAATGCGTAAGCGGGTGAGCGTTTAACCGCCATGCCAACCCTCCCGTACAGTGCGCTAGTTTACGGGCTGGGCACGCAACGGGACGGCCCGCACATTGGGCCTTCGCCCGGCGCGATCGCGGGTTTCCCCCGAGCGTCTCTGCCTCCCTTAGCGCCGACATTCAGCTTGATCATCGGCCGGAGACATCTGCCGTGCCCATACCCGCCATCCCCACAAGCGCCCTTCGGGGGCTATATCAGCTCTGGGTGAAGGGCGCGCTCGATGCCGCCGCGCTC
>JBGOVF010000091.1:0-7623 GCA_041477975.1 Tepidiformaceae bacterium | reverse complement strand
GGCGCGCACGCGTTCCTTCGCCTCCTGCACTGCGGCATCCGGCAGACCAACGATCAGCGTGTTCGGCATTTCCGCCCGGGTGATGTCGACCTCAACCTCGACGAGCTGGCCGTCAAGGCCGATCAGTGCACAGCTGTAGACACGGGCGAGCATTGGCGGGGATTGTCAGCGCGCGCGGCGGGGCGGGTCAAACGTCGCCGGTGTTATTCGCCGTTCGTGGAGCCGGGCGCGCCCATGCCGCGCATGAAACGCTGCATGACTTCGGGATTGAGCCAGTTCCAGGGCGCGTTCGCGGTCTCCTGCACCCAGATCTCGAATTCCTTCGAGGCGTCGGCCGTCATCTTGCCCAGCGCCACATTCGCCTCGACAAGGCTACTGGCGGCAGCGAACAGTTCCCCCCAATGTGAAAGCACCGCCGCGTACTGGGCCCCAAACTCCAACGCGCGTTCCGACGGCCCGAAGAAACCTCTCGTCCCTGCCATGACGCCCCTCCAGCCAGGCCTCGAACGAGGCCGGATCACCCGGCGCAGTATAGGACTCGCCGGAAATCGTCACCTGATGACGACTTTAGAACAAATGTGTTGACACCAGAACGAATGTGCGGCCATGATACGACACCTTCGAACGGATGTACTAACTTTGGTCAACCCGCTCATCACCGTGCTGTTCGATCTCTTCCTGATTGGCTCGGCAGCCGCGATCGTCGCCGCCATGGTCACGGAGCAGCTCGCCGGCCGGACACCGCACATTGGCGCCTGGCGCCGCAGAGCAGTCGCCCCGGCCGCACGACGCGAGAACGTTGTGCTCGCGCGGCAGAGGCGCGGTCGTGCACCGGTCCGCGGGTGGCAGCTCTACTAGGTCGTCGCGTCAGTGCGCCACGCGCCTCAGCGGCAACGGGTCTCCCCGTTCGCCCTTGGGCCGCTTCCGGTCGAGCGCGCGCTCAACGCTCCTCACTCCCCGGATGATCTCCATTCGGGATAGCAGCCGCGAAAGCTGCTCGATCCCGGTGGTTTCCAACGTCGCGAGGATGCTGACCGACCCGTCGCCATTCTCGAGCGTCCGCACACCGACCATGTTGACCTTGTCTTCCGTCACTACCGTGGTGATGTCCCGCAGAAGCCCGACGCGATCCCACGCTTCTATCCGGATCGAGACCGGGTAGAGCTTCGCTACAGTCCCCCACTCGACCTCGACGATTCGTTCGTGCTCCGGCTCATTCAGCACGTTATGACAATCTGCGCGGTGGACCGTGACTCCACGCGTGCGCGTCACGTAGCCGACGATCTGGTCGCCCGGCACGGGGTGGCAACAGCGCGCCATCGTCGTGAGCAGATTGCCCACTCCAAGCACTCGCAGGCCTGGGCTGCCCAACGTGGCGGGGGCCTGCTTCGCGGGCAGCGCGGGCGGCGCCTCTTCTTCCTCTTCCTCGGCAACCAGATCACCGAGCTTCTTGGCGATCGAGTTGGTGCTCACGCCGCCGTAGCCAAGCGCCGCAAGGAAGTCATCCCAGTTGGTGTAATTAAAGATCGAGAGGATCTGAGCCTGGCGTTCGTTCAGGTCCAGGGCGAGGCGGCGCATCTCCTTCTCCAGCAGTTCGCGGCCGCGGTCGATGTTCTCGGCCCGCTCCTGCCGGCGGAACCACTGCCGGATCTTCTCCTTGGAATGCGTCGTGCGGACGTAGCCCAGGTTGCCGTTCAGCCAGTCCCGGGAGGGGCCTTTGCTCGCCCGGCTCCGCATGACCTCTACCACGTCCCCGTTCTTGAGGGTGGAGTTAAGGGCGATCATACGGCCGTTGACTTTCGCGCCCACGGTCTGGTGACCAAGGTCCGTGTGGATGCGGTACGCGTAGTCCAGGGGCGTCGCGCCGGCCGGCATGTCAAGCACCTCGCCTTTCGGCGTGTAGACGAAGACCTGATCGTGGAATATGTCGGTCTTGACGCTTTCAACGAATTCCTCGGCACCAGTCAAGTCGCGCTGCCAGTCCAGCAGTTGCCGTAGCCAGGCGATCCGGTCCTCGTCCTTGCCGCTCTGCTTGCCACCTTCTTTGTAGCGCCAGTGGGCAGCAACGCCATACTCGGCGACCCGGTGCATGTCGTGCGTTCGGATCTGAATCTCGAGCGGGCGCCCGCCCGGCCCCACCACGGTGGTGTGGAGGGACTGGTACATGCTGTCTTTCGGGTTGCCAATGTAGTCGTCGAATTGGCCGGGGATCGGTCGCCAGACCGAATGGATGACTCCCAGGGCGTGGTAGCACTCGGCGACGCTGTCGACGAACACTCGAACGGCCAAAAGATCGTAAATCTGATCGAACGACTTCGACTGGTGCGAGTAGCGGGCCATCTTCTGGTAGATGCTGTAGATGTGCTTCGCGCGGCCCGTCACCTCAGCCTTGATGCCCGCGCCTTCGAGCTGGTCGCGCAGGTGACGCGCAGCTTCCTCAATGTGCCGTTCGCGCACGTCCCGTTTCGAAGCGAGGAGTTCGGCTATTTCACGGTACTTCTCCGGCTCCAGATAGCGAAACGACAGGTCTTCAAGCTCCCACTTGATCTGCCAGACACCGAGCCGGTTTGCGAGGGGCGCGAAGATTTCGAGCGTTTCCCGCGCGATCCGTTTCTGCTTCTCGGGCGGGAACGCCCAAAGGGTGCGCATGTTGTGCATGCGGTCACAGAGCTTGATGAGCACGACGCTGATGTCCTCCGCCATCGCGAGGAACATCTTCCGAAGGTTCTCTGCCTGGGCGCTGTCGCGCGAAGGCTGGTCCGAGGCCGCGAAATGCATCGGCAGCTTTTCGAGCTTCGTGAGGCCCTCGACGAGGCGCGCCACATGGGGGCCGAACTTCGTGGCAAGCGTCTCGTTCTTCACGCCGCAGTCTTCTTGGACATCGTGTAGCAGTGCGGCCGCGAGCGCGTTCTGGTCCAGTTCCAGCTCGGTCACCAGGTAGGTGACCTCCAGGGGGTGAGTAATGAACGCGTGCCCGGTGCGCCGCACCTGGCCCTCGTGGCACTCGGCCGCGAACTCGTACGCTTCTCGCACGACCTCCAGCCGTTCGGCTGGCAGGTAACCGGCCGCGCGCTTCAACACGGTCTCGATATCGACCGTGGAAGGCGGCGGTTCCTGCGTACGCACGGGCAAGCCGTAAATCCTCTTTGCCGGGGGGAGGTGGTGAGCCTATCCTACCATGCATCCCCCGAGCCGGACGACCGCCAGCATCATGCCCACACGCTTCCAGGCGCCGCGCGGCACGCAAGACGTGCTCCCCCAAATGCAGCCCTATTGGGACGCTGTGTTGAAGGCGGTGGAAGCCGTGACGGCGCTCCACGGCTTCAGGCGGATCGACACGCCCGTCTTCGAATACGCAGAGGTCTTCGAGAAGGGCAGCGGCGACACAACAGACGTGGTCGAAAAGGAGATGTACACCTTCTACGACCGCGGCGAAGAACGTCTCGCGCTCACGCCTGAGGCCACCCCGGCCGTCTGCAGGGCCTACCTCGAACACGGCATGGCCAGCTGGCCGCAGCCGGTCCGGCTCTACACCACCAAAGCCATGTTCCGCTACGACCGGCCGCAGCGTGGCCGCTACCGCCAGCACACACAATTCGACTGCGAGGTTATCGGCTCGCCTGACCCGCTGGTCGACGCCGAAGTCATCGCGATCCTCTGGCGCCTCTACGCCATGCTTGGCATTAAGAATGTGGTCGTGCGGCTTGGGTCGCTCGATGACCCTGGTCCGCGCCAGGCCTACATTGAGCGGCTAAAGGACTACTACCTTCCGCACCTGGCCGATCTTTCGGATGACAGCCGCCGCCGCTTCGATCGCAACCCGCTGCGGCTCCTCGATAGCAAGGACGAACGTGACCAGGCCTTGAAGGACGGCGCGCCGAAGCTAGTCGAAAGCCTCAGTCCAGAAGCCGCTGCCCATCATAAGACGGTGCAGGAGGCCTTGAAAGCGGCCGGCATCAGCTATGAAATCGACCCTCTCCTTGTACGCGGGCTGGACTACTACAACCGCACCGTCTTCGAAATCGTGCCCGTCGATGACGAGCGCGCCCAGGGCACGATCGGCGCCGGCGGGCGCTACGACGGGCTGATGGAGATCCTTGGCGGCCCGCCGACGCCCGGTATCGGCTTCGGCAGCGGGATCGAGCGCATCATCCTGGAGATGCGGCGCAGCGGCGTGGAGATGGGTCCGGGCGCCGTCGCCGATGTCTACATCGTCCACCGCGCGGAGGGAGATGCCGGGCCGGTGTTCCGCCTGGCGGCGAGCCTTCGCGACGCCGGCCTGGCCGCGGTGGTCGGCGAATCCGGACGCTCGTTCAAGGCACAGCTTCGGGCGGCCGATGCCTCCGGCGCTGCATTCGCTGTCATTATCGGCGACGACGAATTGGTCGCCGGCTCGGCCGTCGTCAAAGACCTTCGCGGCGAAGCACCGCAGCAGTCTGTCGGAATCGATGCCCTCGCGTCGCTTCTCGCGGAGCGGGTCCGGCGCAATTGAGCCCGGCTGCTATACTCGGAAGCATCGAGGGAGTTTGACCGGCCCGCCATGCGGGCCGTCTTTTTTAGGCGATGGACGAGGCAATTTTTTCGCAGCTGCAGCGCATTCGGCAGCGCTACGACGATCTCACCAACGAAATGGGCGAGCCGGAGGTGGCTGCCGACTTCGGGCGTCTCAACGTACTCGCCAGGGAGCGCGCCGAGATCGCCGCAATCGTGACGCTAACACAAGAGTATGAAGCGGCGACAGCGACCGCGGACCAGGCCCGAGCACTCATGGCGGAAGACGACGAGGAGATGCGGCAGCTCGCCGAAACAGAGTTGGCTGACGCGCAGACGAAGATCGAGGACCTCGAACGGCGTGTCCGTCGAGAACTGCTCCCCAAGGACCCTCGCGACAGCCGCAACGTCATCGTCGAGATCCGAGGCGGCGCCGGCGGCGAAGAGGCCGCGCTCTTCGCCCACGAGCTCTACCGCATGTACGCCCGCTACGCCGAACGAAAGCGCTGGCAAACCGAGATCCTCAACGCCTCCGAGTCCGAAAAGGGCGGCTTTAAGGAGGTGGTGTTCGAAGTTCGCGGGGAAGGCGCCTACTCGCGGTTGAAATACGAAAGCGGCGTTCACCGCGTCCAGCGCGTGCCTGAAACCGAAGCCCAGGGCCGAATCCACACTTCCACCGCCACCGTCGCTGTCCTACCCGAAGCCGAGGAAGTGGACGTCGCCATCGAAGAGAAGGACCTGCGCGTTGATATCTTCCACTCCTCCGGCGCCGGCGGTCAGAACGTCAATAAAGTCGCCACGGCCGTGCGCATGACGCACATCCCAACCGGCATCGTCGTCGTCTGCCAGGACGAGCGTTCGCAACTAAAGAACCGAACCAAAGCGATGACCGTGCTGCGCTCGCGACTCTTCGATATGCAGCACAGCAAGCAGGAAGCGGAGATGAGCCATGCGAGACGCCTCCAGGTCGGCAGTGGCGACCGCAGCGAAAAGATCCGCACGTACAACTTCCCGCAGGACCGCATCACCGATCACCGCATCGGCCTCACCGTGCACAACATTCCCGACCGGCTCGATGGCAACCTCGACGACGTGATTGACTCCGTGGCTACGGCCGACGAAGCCGAGCGGCTGGAAAGCCTGGGATGAGTGCCCGCGCCTCAGCCCGGCAAGCGGCTGATCGGCTAGAAGACGCCGGCTTACCCGACGCCCGCTTCGAAGCTGAGCTGCTTACCCGTGAGGCGGCCGGTCTGAGTCGCGCGGACTTCCACCTCGACCCAGCGCTGGCTCCTGAGTCATCCCGGTTGCTCGACACCTGGATTGAGCGCCGAATCGCGTCCCGCGAGCCCCTGGCATTCATCACGGGCCATCGCGAGTTCTTCGGCCGCGACTTGGCCGTCGGCCCCGGGGTTCTCGTCCCCCGGCCGGAAACCGAACTGCTGGTGGAACTCGCGCTCGCCGAACTCTTGCTGGCGCCGGACGCCATCGTGATCGATGTCGGCACGGGGAGCGGCGCGGTGGCTGTCTCCATCGCCGCGGAAGCGCCAGGCTCTCGGGTCATCGCGACAGAGGTGAGCCCGGACGCGATGACCATCGCCCGAATCAACGCAACCCGATATGCGCCATCGACCTGCCTCGTGCTAACTGATCTGCTGAGCGCCATTCGCCGCGCCGGCATCGTCCTCGCGAACCTTCCCTACATCCCGACCTGGGAGATTGAGGCACTGGAGCCGGAAGTCAGCAAGTGGGAGCCCCGCATCGCCCTCGATGGCGGAGCCGACGGCATGGCCCTCATCCGCCGCCTCGTCGATGACTGTGACGCCCGCCTCCGCCCGCGCCTTTTGGCTCTCGAAGTGGGGTTCGGGCAGGCGGCTCCGCTCTGCAGCGAGCTCGCCAAACGCGGCCTGTCGCCCACGGTAGTCAAGGACCTCTCCGGTATCGACCGTGTGGTGTGCCTGCGGTGGGCGTGAAGCTCGTTGCGCTCGATATCGACGGGACACTGATCCCGCCTTCAAGCTACGGCGCCGCCGACCACCTGCCGAGCACGCGCATCACGGGCGCCGTCTCACGCTTGCGCGACAGCGGCGTGATCGTCGTCCTGGCATCCGGCCGGATGTTCCCCGGCACGGCACGTATCGCGCGCTTCCTCGGCCTACCCGGGCCCGTGATCTGCCAGCAGGGATGCTCTGTCCATCTCCTGGATGGCACCATGACGCACGAGTTCCCAATCGAACGCCGGGCTGCACTGGAAATCGTCGATTACGCTCGCCAGATTCAGCGTGCGTACGAATGGTTCAACCCCGTGCGGTACATCGTCTCGGCAAGGAGCCCCGCTACAGTGGAGTATGGAGCGGTTTCAGGGATCGAACCGGAATATCGCCCCGACCCGGAGAACTCTGATGTTGTCCCGACCGGTGTGGGCATCATTTCGAGCGAAGAGCACGCCAACACCATCCACCGTGCGCTCGTTGCGCACCATGGAGAAGCACTTCACCTGCTCGACTTCCCAACGGTCACGGTGGCAGTCGCCCCCGATGCGAACAAGGGCCACGCGCTCTCACTGCTCTGCGCCGACTACGGCATCGGTCGCCACGAGGTGGTTGCAATCGGCGACAGTGTCAATGACGCCTCGATGCTGGCGTGGGCCGGCCGTGGCGTCGCCATGGCCCACTCGGATGCATACGCTATGGACGCATCCAATGAGGTGATCACCCACGACGGCGACGACCCTCTCGCCGACTTTCTCGAGTCTTTGGTCTGAGGCGCTAGGTCGGGTCGATCTTGTGCCACTGCCGCATGAGCACCAGGCCAATCGCGAAGACGGCGAGCAACGCGGCCCCAACAGGCAGCACGGTGCTCCGCCAATCGATGCCGGCGCCATCAGACCCGCTCGTCGCGGGAACTGCGTACTGGCCAGTCACTGCTCGGACCGCCGAAACGACCTCGGGCTCGCTGCGCTGGCGGTCACCTTCGAGCGTGGCCTTGCCGTCCTTGAGCACATAAGCCGAATTCACGAACGGCCACTGCGGCTTCGAAGCGTCCCCCACATATACCAGGAGCCTCGTGCCCGGCTCGAGGGCGACAGTTGGGCAAGCACCCAGAAACGAGTCACGAAACCGAATCGACCCGGCC
>JBGOVF010000518.1:0-2645 GCA_041477975.1 Tepidiformaceae bacterium | reverse complement strand
CTGCCATCGAAGCGGTCGAACGCTTCGATCAGGCCGATCGTCCCGTAGCTGAGGATGTCCTCGTAGTCCAGGATGGCCGGGAGGCCGATCGCGAGCCGGCCGACGACATACTTGACGAGCGGCGCGTACTGGCGAATCGCGCCTTCCCGATCGCCGGGAGAATGCACTCGCAGTTCACTGGCAACGGCCATTGTCAGACTCCTCAGGCGTCAGGGTCAGAATGGTGGTCGGGCTCAACCGGGCGCGGAGGCCGCACCGGGCTGAGCGTGAGCACAGCTTCGGCCCCGAAGCCGAGAGCGGTGACGATCAGAAACACGAACACTCCACGAAGAATCGTGAAGTCGAGCGTGGCGCCGGCGTTGGCGCCCAGCCAGACGCTCATGACGGCCACCCCAATGGCGAGGTAGACGCCGTAACGGGCGACGGTGTACGGGCGAAAGGTGCTCACAGCTGGCCCCGGCGGCGCATCTCGAGCTGGCGGCGCATGAGGTAGCGCGCGATGACATCGCGGTGAGCGCGCGAGATCTCGATGAATTCGCAGTGAAGGCGCCGATTGCGGTTTCCGGGCGCAGGTTCATCGACTCCGGTGACGCGCATGCGGGCACGGACCTCGCCAGCTTCCGGGAGCTCTGCGACGAGGCCGAGGCGCTCGCCCGTCAGGACGAGACCGCGCGTGCTGAGACAGAGCCCGCCTTCGCTGAGGTCAACGACCATGCCTTCGAGCGTGTTCTCCGTCTGATCGACCTGTTCGCTGTCGATGACGAGGCGGTAGAGCGATACCGGCTTGATCGCGGCCTGCAGCCGGAACGTGCGGCGGCGCTCGGAGCTATCGATAGCGCCGGGGAGGCGGAGGATGTCGTGCATGCCATCCGGTGTGTGGCCGATGACTTCGGTAAGGAAGCGGTAGCGCTTCTGCTGGTAGTGATAGACCACATGGACGAGCGCCCCGCTTGGGAGCGGCCGTGGGCGCAGGTTGCGCATGGGCACCAGGACGCAGATGCCGCCTTCGCCGACGTCTTCCACGCGCGTGACGTGGGTTTCCTCCACGTTCGAACGGGTGAGATCGAGGCGGAGCGTGAGTCCCGCGACAAGTCCCTGGGCCATGAACGGATTCTTACGCGGTAGCGATGAGGCGCCCATTGGTCGTCTCCCGAGAAGTACTAGTGAAGACCCCTGATGCCAGCGTGAGCGGGTCCGCCACCTCAATCCCGCTGCCGACATCGCGGCTGGAGGAGAGGAACGCGACGCCGAGGCCGGATTCGATAAGCAGCGAGAGCGCCGGGGTGAGGCTCACGGCAAGGTCCGTAAAGGTGAGCACAGCGCCGCTGAGGTGCGAACTGTCGAATTCCTCCAGTGCTCGCTCCAGCGCCGGCGACGACCAGTGGGCCGGCAGGGTGACGTAGGAGCAGTGCTCAACGTTCGGCAAGGGCGGAGAGCGCCATGGGCCGGCGGGGACATCGACGAAAAGGCAGGCGCCGCGGCTCGCGCCGGCGACGACACGCACGAGCTCCTGGGCCGAGAACGCATCGACGGCCGGGATGCCTATGGCTTCGGCGTAGGCGTGCACCTGTTCGCGGGCGGCCACGCGCGTGGCGTCGGCGGCGACGAGGATAGCTTCGCGGCCCGAATCAGCGCAGTCGAGCGCCATGCGCATCAGGGCGGTGGTTCGCCCGGCGCCCACGGGGCCCTGGATCGTGATCAGGGCCGTACGGCGCTCGTCCGGGTAGAGCACTTCGCGGGAGGTAAGGAGTTCGGTGAGTGCGTCGCGCGGGCTCCCGGAGCCCCCGGACTGCTCGGCGACCAGCTGCGCGGCCGAAGCGGAGAAGCCAGCGACGATCAGCCCCGCCGCCACGCCGGGGCCGGCGACAGTGAAGCGGTCGGCGATGTTGAGCGGGGTTGGGTCCGCGGGCGGCGGCTCGGGGCGGGGGCGGGATGTGATCGACGGCCGGGGGCGCGGCGCCCACTCGATCGGTGGGGGCGCGGCCGGGACGGGGTCGGACGGCGGCTCGAAGCGGACGGCCCCGCGCGGTTCGTCCTTCTCGTCCGCGGGCGGGATGAGGGGTGTTCGTTGGTCTTGAGCACGAGCCGGTCGCGACGGCGCTGAGGCGACGTAGCCGGTGAGCCACTCCGGCTCGGGCGCGGCAGCCACGTGGTCCAGGCGTTCGTGGAGCGCCTGGTCGAACTCGTCGGCTGCCGTTGCCTCGGCTTGTTCGCGGACGGCGATGTCCTCGAGGTCGCCGATGGTGAGCGCGCGCGGTTGTTCGACCCGCTGGAGGGCGCCGGCAATGAGCGTCCGCTGGAGTTCCAGTGGAAGTTCGGACCCGGCCTCAGGGCCGGCCGCGATGACCTCGATCAGCGGGTCGGCGTCTTCGCGAAGCAAGCTGCGCGTGGAGACGATGACCGCATCCGGGCCAAAATCGCGACGTATGCGCGCGTAAATGCGCGGCATGTCATTACCGATGAATCGCTTCGTTTCCAACGTTCACCTCGATATTTCCCACCGCTTCGACGGAGGTTTGGGGCGTGACTTCCGCGAATGAAAGGACGACGACGTTCGGCAGGCGGCGTTCCAGCAACCGCCGGAAGGCGAGCCGGATGCGCGACGAGCAGAGGACAATCGGGTCGCGACCCGAGCTGGCCACGCG
>JBGOVF010000465.1:0-2933 GCA_041477975.1 Tepidiformaceae bacterium | reverse complement strand
GCGTTGCGGATGCGCGTCAGCATGTCGGCGATAGGGTCACTTATACTCATTACTCTTCCCCTCTGGCGTTTGCCTTGGCACTTACCAGCTGGACTTGGTTACTCCGGGCAGAAGCCCCCGATGGGCGTGTTCGCGGAAGCAAATGCGGCACATGGCGAAGCGCCGGATGTAGCCCTTGGGCCGGCCGCAGATGCGGCAGCGGTTGTGCTGCCGGGCCGGGTACTTGGGCGGGCGCTTCGACTTCTCGATGAGGGCCTTTTTCGCCACTACGTCGTCTCCTAATTCTTCCGGAAGGGGAGGCCCATAAGCTCGAGGAGCCTGCGGCCTTCTTCGTCGTTTCTGGCGGTGGTGACGATCGTCACCTGCATTCCCCGGACCTTATCGACGCGGTCGTATTCGATCTCGGGGAAGATGAGTTGTTCGCGGATCCCGAGGCTGTAGTTGCCGCGGCCGTCAAAGGCGTTGGGGTTGAGGCCCTGGAAATCGCGGATGCGGGGGAGAGCGGCGCTGACCAGGCGGTCGAGGAATTCGTACATGCGCTGGCCGCGGAGCGTGGCGGCCACGCCAATCGGGTTGCCTTCGCGCAGGCGGAAGTTCGCGATCGAGCGCTTGGCACGCGTGATCACGGGCTTCTGGCCGGTTATCGCGGCGACTTCGTCGGAGGCCTTGTCGAGGGCGTTGGCATCGGTCAATGCTTCGCCGAGCCCGATGTTCACGTTGATCTTCGTGATCCGCGGGATCTGCATGACGTTCTCGTAGTGGTACTGCTCCCTGAGGGCGCCGGCCACTTCTTCGTTGTACTTGTCCTTCATGCGTGGAGGCATTATTCGATGTCCTCGCCGCTGCGCTTGCCCACCCGGACGAAGGTGCCGTCTTCGCGGCGGCGGAAGGTGACGCGCGTTGGCTGATCGTTGTTGGGATCGATGAGCATGACGTTGCTCATGTGGATCGGGGCTTCGCGCTCGATGATCTGCGATGCCTGGCCCTGGGAGCGAGCGCGCTGGTGGCGTTTGATGATGTTCACGCCCTCGACGAGAACGCGGTCGTGCTTGTTGATGACGGAGCGCACGGCGCCGCGCTTGCCACGGTCCTTCCCGGAGATGACGACGACCTTGTCGCCTCGTTTGATCTTTGCTGGCACTACAGCACCTCCGGGGCGAGCGACACGATCTTCATGAAGTTGCGGTCGCGGAGTTCGCGGGCAACCGGGCCGAAGATGCGCGTGCCGCGCGGGTTTTCGCCGTCGGCCGCGAGAAGGACGGCGGCATTCTCATCGAAGCGGATGTACGAGCCGTCGGGGCGGCCGTACTCCTTGGTGACACGGACGACGACAGCCTTGACCACGTCGCCCTTCTTCACATTGGAGTTGGGCTGCGCGACCTTCACGCTGGCGACGATGATGTCGCCGGGGCGGGCATAGCGGCGGCGGCTGCCGCCGAGCACACGGATGCAAAGCAGCGAACGCGCGCCGGAATTGTCGGCCACCTTGAGGCGGGTTTCCTGCTGGATCACGCCGGCGCCTCCGACTTCGGGGCCGCCTGGGCGGACTGCTCGATGTCGCGACCAATGGACTCGGGCGCGATTTCAGCAACATCGCCCTGGGTGAGGACCTGAACGACGCGCCAGCGCTTGTCGCGCGACATAGGCCGGCATTCCTGGATGCGGACGACGTCGCCGAGCTTGCACTCGTTCGTTTCGTCGTGGGCCTTGTACCGTTCAGTGACGCCCATGACCTTGTGGTAGAGGCGGTGCTTCTTCTTGTGCTCCACCGAAACCACGACGGTCTTATCCATTTTGTCGCTGACGACGGTGCCCTGGATGATGCGTTGGGAACCCATGGCTACTCCTCACCCAGGATGACGGCGATCTGGCGCTCGCGCTTCAACGTGCGCAGACGCGCGATCTTGCGGCGGGCGTTGCGCAGCTCGCGGTAGTTTTCCAACTGGCGGCTGGCGTGCTGGAAGCGCAGCGTGAACAGCGCCCGGTAGGCTTCATTGATTTCGTGGTCGAGCCGGCCGTCATCGAGACGCCGGAGCTCTTCCGCTTTTTGCCTGGCCATTGCTAGACCACCGTTTCTTCGCGCACCACAACTTTGGTGGGCACGGGTAGTTTGTGGGCGGCGAGGCGCAGGGCCTCGCGGGCGACGGCTTCGGGGACGCCGGCGATTTCGAACATGATGCGGTTCGGCTTAACCACGGCGACCCACTTATCGGGGGCGCCCTTGCCGGAGCCCATGCGCGTTTCGGCGGGCTTCGCCGTCACCGGCTTGTCCGGGAAGATGCGAATCCAGACCTTGCCACCGCGCTTCATTTCGTGGGTCATGGCGCGGCGGGCGCTTTCGATGTGGCGCGAATCGACCCACGCGGCGCCCAGGGCCTGGAGGCCGAACTCGCCGAAAGCGACAAAGTTGCCGGTCAAGGCTTCGCCCGAGCGCCGTCCGCGGTGCTGCTTGCGATGCTTGACGCGTCGAGGTTGGAGCATTAATCGCCTCCCTCGCGCTGGATAGCCTGCTGCTGCTCCATCGTGATGGCCGTGTGGGCAGGCGCACCGGAATCGACAACGGCCTCCGGCGCCGGTCGCGCGGCAACGGGCTCAGGAGCTTCTTCTTCCACGTGGCGGGCGACGTTCGGCTCGGGGAGGATGTCGCCTTTATAGATCCAGCACTTCACGCCGATGCGGCCGAAGGTGGTGTGGGCTTCGGCGAGGCCGTAATCGATGTTGGCACGGAGCGTGTGGCGGGGGACGCGGCCCTGCGTATCGGATTCGCGTCGCGACATTTCGGCGCCACCGAGGCGGCCGGCGACCGCCACGCGGACGCCGAGAGCGCCGCGTTGCATCGTGCGCTGAACCGACTGCTTGACGGCGCGGCGGAAGGCGACCCGGCGTTCGAGCTGGTCGGCGACCGAGCGGGCCACCAGGTAGGCGTCGAGCTC
>JBGOVF010000485.1:0-2836 GCA_041477975.1 Tepidiformaceae bacterium | reverse complement strand
TCCGGCGGCAGGCCATCGAGGACGTTCATCTGGAGGAGCTCGTCGCGCGTATATCCGTAGAGGCGCGCGAAGGCCTCGTTGAGTTCCAGGAACTCGAGGGTATCGAGGTCGAAGACGCACATCGGCGCGGGGTTCGCCTCGAAGAGCCGCCGGAAGGGGTCGTCGTTGTGGGTAGTGTCACGCGCGCCCGCGGCTGGCGCCCGCGCGAGGTACCGGCGGCTCGCAAGCGGGGCCGGCGGATCGGTCGACTGTTCCGGTGTTGGCATCGAGCCCGGGGTCCCTACTGGTGCGGAGTATCGCTGCAGTCTAAGAGAACGGTGGCTAGTGTCCGTTAGGGGAACCCCTGATTCGTTAAGCGGAGATTTCGGCCCGCGGACAGCTGCTGCCGTAGAATCCGCCGCTACGCGAGTTCGCGAACGGGAGGAACGAAGGATGAAGGACCTGTTTTCGATCGAGGGCAAGGTCGCGCTGGTAACAGGCGGATCGCGCGGGATCGGCTACATGATCGCCCAGGGATTCCTGGAGGCCGGGGCGAAGGTCTACATCTCCTCGCGCAAGGCGGACCAATGCGATTCAGCGGCCGTCGAGCTGGCGAAGTTCGGCGAATGCATCTCGATTCCGGGCGACGTTTCGACGCTGGCGGGGGCGACGGCGCTGGCCGGGGCGCTGGCAGCGCGCGAGCCGGCGTTGCACATCCTGGTGAACAACGCGGGCGCAACGTGGGGCGCGCCCATGGCCGAGTATCCCGACGAGGCCTTCGACAAAGTGATGAACACGAACGTCAAGGGGGTGTTCAACCTCACGCGCCTGTTGTTGCCCCAGTTGGAAGCGGCTGTCCGCCCGGGCGACCCGGCGCGGGTGATCGTCATCGGTTCGGTCGATGGGCTGCAGGTGCCGGCGCTGGAGACGTACGCCTATTCGGCCAGCAAGGCGGCGGTGCACCACCTGACCCGGGTGCTCGCGCACCAGCTCAGCGCGAAGCGGATCCAGGTGAACGCGATTGCGCCCGGCCCGTTCGAGACCAGGATGATGGCCGAGACGATACGCCGCGCCGGCGACGCGATGGCCCGCTCCAACCCCAGCGGCCGGATCGGCGAGCCGGAGGACATGGCGGGGGCAGCGATTTTCCTGGCCTCGCGGGCGGGGGCGTACGTGAATGGCGCCGTCATCCCCGTGGATGGCGGCATCTCAACGCGGCACGGGTAGGGGGCGATCGGCGCCCAGGCGCCCGTGAGTGTCCCGTTCGGCCCGCGCCCCTCACCATGCCACGATGCTCTTGCGCCTGAGTGTTTTGATTGCTGGCCTGGCCTTGCTTGCCACCGGGCTGGCGTGGCGGACGCAGACCGCGGCCTCGGACAGCCTGCCGCAGCGCGCGGTCCTCGCTTCGATCGCCCGCGATTCAGCCGCCGCGACGGCGATTCCGAAGCCCACGCCCTTCCCGCCTGGCCCTGGCTACTGCCTTCCGACTGCGGATGGCGCTGCCGCCCCGTACCCGCCGAACGCGATCTTCGGCCTGCTGACGATCGGCGGCGTGGACGCACCTGTGGGGACGCTGGTCACGCTAACGTTCGATGGGCTGCCCGGGCTTTCGATGCTAACGACATCGGCCGGCGGCTACCGGTTCAACTACGCCGGCGGCGGACAGGGTCACGACCCGCCCTGCATCAACGAGGTCGGGCAGGAGCTGGGCGTGCTCGTGGACGGAGTGCTCAAGTCGAGTGGCCACAGTGTGGGACCATCGGCCGGGCTGGCCCTGCGGTTCGACGTGGCTATCCCTTGAGCCCGCCTACCGTTCGCGCTTGAACGGCGCGACGACGCCGGGCGCGACCTCCACCTCGAAGGCGTTCAGGGTCATGGATACGAGGGTGTAGTAGCCGATGGTGGCCATGATCTCGACCAGGCCACGCTCACCGAAGGTCGCTACGGCCTGCCTGTACAGCGGGAGCGCGAGGCGGTGGTCGTTGTGCACGGCCATGCACACGTCATACATCAGCTCTTGCTCGGGCGTGCCCTTCGGGCGGCGGCCTGCGAGCACATCGTCCATCACCGATTGGGGAACGCCGTACTCGACGGCTCTCGGGGCGTGGGCGGTCCACTCCACGTTGGCTTCCCAGACTTTGCCCGTGATCGAGATCGCGAGCTCGACCAGGCCGCGGTCGAGCGACGTCCGCTCCCAGATCATGCCGCCCAGGCCGCGGACCCGGTGGGAAAGCTCGGGGTTCAGCAGCCAGGGATCGAAGGGGCCGCCGAGCATGCCGTCGGGGCGCGCCTTGCGGGTGCGGGTGAAGTCCTCGTATTCCGCCTTTTGCTCGGGCGTGAGGTTTGCGGGGTTGTAGGGGGTCTGGCGGGTCATGGCGTCCTCCGTGCGTCCGGCGATTCTAGCAGCGCGCCATCGCGCCGGGGGCGGGCGCTACACTTGGCCTGTGGAACCGGTGCTCTTCGATATCGACGACCGCGGCGTGGCGACCATCACGCTGAACAGGCCGGAGCGGCTGAACGCGATCGACATGGCGATGCGCGACCTGCTCTGGGCGTACCTGGAAGCGTGCTCCGATACGCCGGACGTGCGGATAATCGTCTTCAAAGGGGAGGGCAGTTGCTTCAGTGCCGGCGCCGACATTTCGGAGTTCGGGACGGCGCCGTCGGTGATGGAAGCGAGGCGGGCGCGAAACGAACGCGATGTCTGGGGGCGGCTGCTGCAGCACCGTTGCGCCACCGTCGCCGCGATGCACGGCTTCTGCTACGGCGCCGGGCTCGAACTGCCGCTCTGCTGCGATGTGCGAGTTGCGGAAGAGGGCGCAACCTTCTCACTTCCGGAAGTGTTGCTCGGGTACAT
>JBGOVF010000154.1:0-6147 GCA_041477975.1 Tepidiformaceae bacterium | reverse complement strand
GCTGGGAGCTGACCGCCGAGGCCGGCGGCACGCGGCTGGTGCTCCTCCATACCTTCCCTCTCTCCGAACCGGAAACACTCGACTTCGCCGGCGGCTGGCACGACCTCCTCGACTCACTGGAGGCGATGCTCAACGGCGTCCAGCGCCCCGCTGACGAATCGCACTGGCTCGAACTGAAAGCGGAGTATGAGGCGCGCCTCGGACCCGTACCGCCAGTCCAGTGACACGCGTGGTCAAGCATCCGCCCCAAGACCACGGAGGTATCCCGATGAAACTCACGGCCACCAGCGAACTCCGAATCGCCCGGCCCCAGCACCAGGTCTTCGAGGCCATCGTCGATCCCTCGCAGATGTCCCACTACTTCATCTCCTGGGCCAGCGCCCGGCCCGAGCCCGGTAAGACCGTGACCTGGAAGTGGGGCGATGTCGGCGCCGAGGCCGACGTCCGCATCCACGAAGTGGAGCCGGCCCGCAGGTTTTCGTTCACCTGGACCAGCCCGGACGCGCCAACCCGCGTCGAAATCACACTCGAACCGGAAGGTGACTTGGCCACCGCAGTGCGCGTCAGCGATGGCCCCTACGAATCGGACGCCGAAGGCATCGAACGCTTCCGCGGCCAGGTGCAGGGCTGGACGCACTTCCTCCTCTGCTTGAAGGCGTGGATCGAATACGGCATCGACCTCCGCGCCGGCAGCGTGACCGAAAGCCACAAGGAAGCGATCGCTCTCGACCAGTCCCGCTAAGCGGGCGCCTGGTCCAGCGCCGACTTCAGCGCATCACGCAGCTGCTCGATCCGGAACGGCTTCTGGACGAACCCGCTGAGGCTTTTCTGCCCCATGCGAAGCATCGTTTCTTCGTCGCCGTAGCCGCTGAGCATCAGCACCGGCACATCCGGCCGCAGCGCGCGAATGGCATCGAACGTTCCTTCGCCGTTGAGGCGGGGCATGGTCATATCCAGCAGCACGCAGGTGTACGCCTCGGGGTTGGCCGCGAACATCTCAACGCCCGTCTTCCCATCATCGGCCTGCAGCGAATCGAAGCCAAAGCTCGCCAGCGCTCGGGCCGTAAGCGTCCGCACCACCGGTTCGTCGTCTACCACCAGCACAAGGCCGTTGCCCCGCCACGCCACCTGTGGCGCAGGCGCTATGGGCGCTTCGGCGCCCGTTTCGGCCAGCGGCAAGAGCAGGTCAAACGCCGAGCCAACGCCTGCCCGGCTAGCCACCCGAAGTGCCCCGCCGTGCCCACGCACGATGCCGACGACTGCCGCGAGGCCCAGCCCACGGCCGGCCGGCTTCGTCGTGAAGAATGGGTCGAAAATGCGGGCGAGGGTGGCTTCCTCCATCCCGGAGCCATTGTCCGCGACGCGGATCACGGCGTAGCGGCCCGCTGCCGGCGGGCCGCCGACGTACCCATCCGGCGCCGTTTCGGCGAGCACTTCCGTGGTGGCAGTCGTGACAGTCACCACGCCGCCGTGTTCGTTCATGGCGTCGCTGGCGTTGACCACCAGGTTCATGACCACCTGGCCGAGTTGCGTGGGGTCGCCCTGAACGGCCGGAAGGCCGCGTTCGAGCGTCACGTTCACTTCGACGTTGCGCGGGATAGAGGCCCGCAGCAGCTTCGTCATCTCTGCAACCACGCGGTTCACGTCCACGTTGCAAGCATCGACGCGGGCCTTACCGGAGTACGCGAGCATCTGCCGGGCAAGGTCGGCTGCGCGTTCGGCGGCCGTGACCACGTCCTCGATTGCGGCGCGCACCGCCGAGTGCTCCGGGAGTTGTTCGAGCGCGAAGCTCGCGTTGCCCAGCACCCCGACGAGCAGGTTGTTGAAGTCGTGGGCAACCCCCCCCGCCAGCAGCCCCAGGCTTTCGAGCTTCTGCCCCTGCACGAGCGCCGCTTCAGCCAGCTTGCGCTGGTGGATGTTGCGGAACAGCATCGCCACCCCGCGGACCGTCCCGTCGCCCAGCCGGACCGGCTTATACGAAAACTCGTGCCAGAGCAGACCGTTGTTGGTTTCCACTTCCAGCTCGAGCGTGAGCTGCCGGTCGGCCGTCAGGACCTGGTCGACCCGCTCCGCCATGTGCGCGGCGGAGACCGGGTCCAGCCTCGCCGCCAGATTGTCACCTTCGCGCAGGCGCAGGTGCCACATCGAAATCGCGGCCTCGCGGGCCGCCGGGTTGATGCGCAGGATGTCGAGGCTCGGCGAAAGGATCGCGATCGCATCGGGCGAACTGCTGAACATCGCTGTTATATCGGCTTCCGAGGCAGCGAGGGCATTCTGCGCCTCCTTCTCCCCGGTGATGTCGATATAGATGCCAGCGGCTCGGGCGGCTCGGCCCTCAGCGTCGCGTTCGACCACCCTCCCCCGCGACCGCAGCCAGCGGTAGCGGCCGTTGTCGCCGAGGATGCGGAACTCCGCCGAATGCAGGGGCGTTTCGCCCCGCAGATGTGGTATCCAGCTCGCCCTCGTGGCGGCCTGGTCATCGGGGTGGATCCAGCCATCGTAGATGCCGTTCGGGATTGGCCCGTCGACCCGGCGGCCGATGATTTCAGCAACGCGCTCGTCGTAGGTCGTCGTCCGGGCGCGCAGGTCTGTGGACCACGTCCCCAGCTCGGCGCCGCGCACGGCCAGCTCCAGGTGGCCCTGGCTCTCGCGCAGCGCGCTTTCGGTCTCGCGCTCGTGCGTTGCGTCGATGTAGATTCCAGCGGCGCGGGTCGCTCGTCCATCGGCGTCTCGTTCTACAACGCGGCCGCGCGACCGGATCCATGCGTACTGGCCGCTTTCGCCTCTGATCCGGAACTCGGACACATATAAAGGACTGATCCCCCGGAGGTGGTCGAACCAGGCCAGCGCGACGTTTGGAGCGTCGTCGGGGTGGACAAGAGTGGCGAACTCGTTGTCCGGGAGGGCACCCTCGACACGCCGCCCAATGATGTCCTGGGCGCGTGAGTCGTAAATCGTCGAAGAGTTCGAAAGGTCGTCCGCCCACGTGCCGAGATTGGCGCCGAGGACCGCCAACTCCAGCCGCTCCTGGCTCTCCTTCAGCGCGCGCTCCGTCTGCCGGCGTGAGGTAATGTCGTTTGCGACGCCGACGAACACTTCGTCGCCGTTCAGCCGCGACATGAGCACCCACAGCTCGACCGGATAGGTCGTCCCATCCTTGCGCCGGTGCTTCGTCTCGTACGCGAGTTCGTCTCGCTCACCGTTGCGCAAAGGAAGCAGGCGCGTGGCGAGCACTTCGGGGTTGAACCCGACGGCCAATTCGCGCGGCGACAACTGCCGCAACTCCTCGAGCGAATAGCCGCTGTTCGCGAGCGCGGCGCGGTTGGCCTCCAGGAACTGGAGCGTGTCCGCGCGGAGGAAGTACACCTCGCTCGCCGTCGCATCGAGGATGCGCACCAGCCGCTCCACGAGTTCCTGCGGATTGGCCAGCGCCCAGATGCTGAGGTTGAGGGGGTCCGGCATGGTGTCGTTCATTTCGCAGCGCTCGCCACGGGTTGGCCGGAGGGCGCGGAGACACCGTGCGCCCGTCCCGCTGCCACGCGGTAGACGCAGGCTTCGTCGCCGGCGGGAATGTGGGCAATACGTTTGAGATCGTGGCCTTCAAGCTGGTCGGCGAGGATCTCGTGCTCGACTTCGCAGAACACAGGGAAGCTCCGGGCGATTTCGGCGATGGGGCAGGCGTACAGGCAGATGAGCGCGCCGTGGGTGCCGGCCTTTTCCGCTTTGCCAAAGAAGCCACCTGCCGAAAAAGCATCTGCCGCCCCGCGCGCCTGCTCGGCCGCCAGCACTCTCGCTGGGGGGCCGAAGCGCAGCCGCTGCTCGAAGTAGGCCCGCGCCACGCCTTCCAGCGGATCCGGCTCACCGCTTCCAGCGATCCGTTCGATCGCAAGTCCCGCCAGGTCGCGAGAGTCACTGAGGAAGACGCGCTCGCCCGCGCGGGTCAGCCTGAACGCCTTGCGCGGGCGGCCGGGGCCGTCGGGCACGAAGCGGCGCTCGATCAAGGCTTCGTACTCCAGCGTCGCCAGCGCCTGGCGCGCGCCGCTCAGACTGATCCGCAGATGAGTGGTCAGCCCGGCCGCAGTCACCGGACCGTTTCGCCGAAGCAGCGCCAGGACGTTCCGTCTGGTGCCTTTGATGTGGTCGAGTCCGAGGTCGCGTTCGCGTGTTTCGCGCATGCCGCCGCGGCCTCTCTGCGTGAAAGAGGGAGAGTGGGTCACGGTATCCTCGCTGTTGGGGTTGGCCGTGTTGGCTGCGCCGGTTCCTGCGTGTTCGTTAGTAGGCTAACAACTCTAGTGAGTTTACGCAACTCATTCTCATTAAATAGCTAACGTCTTTACCATCACCGTGCACCAGCTCGCCCAAAGCCGGGGCATCCCACTTTGAACCTGTTCCGGCAAGCTTGATGGTCTTTGCGTCGTCTTTGGCCGACCCGTTGGCCAGCCCGGTTCGTTCGCTGCCTACTCAACTCCGTCAAATCACGACTGCCTTGTTGCTTCGCGGCTAACGAATACACTACTCCGATGGCCAACCCCGAACCGCACCCGTCCTCCTACCTCGCCATCCGCGAGTCCTACGCCCGCGAACTTGGCAAGCAGGGCGGCAACCCGGATGTGTTCCGGGCCTATGCCGAACTCATCCTTGCGGCCCAGGGCGGGCTCGCCTACATCGAAGAGCGCGTACTCCGGCCCGAAGGTCTCAGCCCTACCGGCTGGCGCCTGCTGATCTCTATCGCCGTTGGCGGCCCCACCGAGCCGCACTCCCTCTCGAATCTTCTCTTCATCAGCCGCGCCACGATCGTCACCGTCGTGAACACCCTCGAAGCCGCCGGCTGGGTCCAGCGCCACCCCCACCCCACCGACGGCCGCCGCGTAATCGTTGATCTCACTGCCTCGGGGCGAGAACTCGTCGCCCGCGTCCAGGGCCCGTACATCCAGGCCCAGGGCGACCTCTTCGGTGGCTTTACGCCGCGCCAGCTGGTGAGCCTCGCAACGATGTGCCAGCAGTTCACAGGCCGTGCGCGTGCCCTTTCGCAAGGCCTGCCGAATCGCCGGCGCGCCGCAGGCGGCCGGAGTAAGCGCGCGCGTCCAGAATAGCCTCCGCATGTTCATTAGGGTGCTAACGGTTAGCATTCCCCTGTGGACTCTCAGGCTGAAGCTCAAACCTTCGCCCACTACCAGCGCGCGTACATCGAATACCTCGCCGGGCATGGGCTCGATCCGGAGACAAGCGACGCTTACTCGAACTTCCTTTTCGCCGCGCAGGCCGCCAACAACTACATGGAGGAGCACGTCCTCCGCCCGTTCGGTCTCACGTTGGGCAGCTGGCGGGTCCTGGTTGGCCTCGCCGTCGGCGGGCCGAGTGAGCCGGGCGTGCTCGCGCGCGTGCTCTTCGTCAGTACACCCAGCGTCGTCACGGTGCTGAACACCATGGCGAAGGCCGGCCTCGCCGAGCGATCACCCCACCCCGACGATCGCCGCCGCGTCGTTGCCACAATCACGCCCGCGGGTATGGCCCTCTTCGAACGCGTCGTCCCGGCGAACGTCCAGGCCCAACGCGAGCTGCTCGGCAGCCTCACGAGGTCGGACCTCACGCGGTTGGGGGAGATCGGCGACCGCATCGCCGCCACCGCCCGGGCCCTCCGCGGCCCGCGCCGGTAGCGTTCGCCGCGGCCCACGCCGCGGGCGCCGCCGCCGTAAACTCCGCCCATGCCGCGCCACATCTGCGTGACCTGCGGAGTCCAGTACCCCGATACTCCGCTGCCGCCCGCTTCGTGCTCGATCTGCCTGGATGAACGCCAGTACGTCGGCTGGCAGGGCCAGCGCTGGACCACGCTCGAACAGATGCGTGCCGACGGCTTCAAGAACGGCGTCCGCGAAGAAGAACCGGGGCTCGTCAGCATCGGCACGCGGCCACAATTCGCCATCGGCCAGCGCGCGCTCCTCGTCCAGACGCCCGCAGGCAACGTCCTCTGGGACTGCATCAGCTTCCTGGATGCCGCGACGATCGAAGCTGTCCAGGCACTCGGTGGCGTCCAGGCGATCGCCGTCTCGCACCCGCACTTCTACGCCAGCTGCGTCGAGTGGAGCGAAGCGTTCGCAAACGCGCCGCCCATCTACCTCCACGCCGCCGACCGCCAATGGACCGTCT
>JBGOVF010000269.1:0-4245 GCA_041477975.1 Tepidiformaceae bacterium | reverse complement strand
GGGCGCGAAGAGCTGGCGGACCTGATCGCTATAGGCGCGCATGTCGTCGCCGCGGAGCTTGATCGCTTCGTCGTCGGTGGGGGCGCACAGCGCGGTCACGAAGAGCGAGAAGCGGTTGTTGATCATGCCGGCGGAAGGCTTCGCCGTCTTGATGCCCTGGCGGTACGTGCGGACGAATTCGTCCGAGCCGTTCAGGCCGATGCCGAAGCCAAGGACGCCAAGCCCGTGCTTCGCCGCGAACTCCACGCTGGACGGCTGGGTGCAGGCGACGGAGACCGGAGGGTGGGGCTTCTGGATGGGCTTGGGGATGACCGCCCGCGGCGGCACTTTCATCGTTGGGCTGTCCCAGCTGAAGGTTGGCTGCGTCCACATCTTCGGGATCATGTCCAGCGACTCTTCCCATTGTGGGCGGGTGTCGTCGGGATCGATCCCGAAGCCGCTGAGCTCGGACTCGCAAATGGCCCGGCCGCCACCGAACTCGACCCGGCCACCCGAAATGACATCCAGTGTCGCGATATGCTCGGCCACGTTGAGCGGGTGGTGGATCTTGAACGGCAGCAACACGATGCCGTGCCCGAGCCGGATGTTCTGCGTCTTCGCCGCCAGGTAGGGCAGGAAAGTCTGCGGCGAAGAGCTGTACGAAAACCGCTCGAGGAAGTGGTGTTCGGTGAACCAGACGGCGCGGTAGCCGAGGCGGTCGGCCAGCTGCACCTGTTCAACCGTCTCTTCGAAGACGCGGCGGACGCCGGCTTCGCTGGTATCGTTGGTTTCGAGTTCGTAGATGAGGCTGATGTCCATGCTGTCTCCCAACTTTGGTGGTGGCCGCGTGTCAGGCGTGGCCGAGAACGGGCTCGGCTACGTGGGCATCCCTCGTTGCGGCGGCGGTGTCGAGCGACTATATCCCAAACGCGAGGGCCTTCGCAATTGACTTTCTCAATCAACATCGAGGCCGGGTAGCACAAGATTCAACAGGAAGCCTACAATCGGCGCGCGCGATCCGTTATCCCGCCACCGCGCCTCAGGAGTGGTCCAGATGAAGTTCCACTGGTTCGCCGAAGCCACCTACCCGCATCTCCCGGCCGACTTCGCCGAAAAATACCGGAGCGCATGGGTCGACCCACCGCCGTCGCTGCTGGACCCCGTTCTCGGCGGCGAGTCGCTGCGGGCCTACCTGCGGATGTACGCCTTCGCCGCGCAGGTGGGTTTCGATGGCGTGCTGGTGAACGAGCACCACCAGACAGCCGGCGCGATGACGCCCTCCCCGAACCTGATGGCAGCCGTCCTCGCCGAAACAACCAGCGACGCGGCGATCGCCATCGTGGGGAACAGCCTGGCACTCTACAACCCACCGACGCGCGTGGCCGAGGAGTACGCCTTCCTGGATGCGATCTCCGGCGGGCGGCTCATCGCGGGGTTCGTCTACGGGACACCGATGGATTCGACCTTCGCTTACGGCACACCGCCCGCCGAGGTTCGGCCACGGTTCGCGGAAGCACACGAATTGATCTTGAAAGCGTGGGCGGCGAAGGAGCCCTTCGCCTTCAACGGGAAATACACCAAGCTCCGCTACGTCAACATCTGGCCACGGCCGATCCAGCAGCCCCACCCACCGATCTGGGTGCCGGGTAGCGGCAGCCTCGAAACCTGGGAGATGGTGACCGAGCGCGACTACTGCTACGGGCACCTTTCGTTTTCCGGTCTACAGAATGCCAAGCCAGTGGTGGATGGCTACTGGGACTACGTGGACAAGCACAACGGGAACATGAACCCGAACCGCATGGCTTTCACGCAGCTCATCTGCGTTTCCGAGACCGATGCGTCTGCGGAAGCCGAGTACCGCGAGGCCGTGGAGTACTTTTACCGGAACACGAACCGCGTTTCGAGCGGCTTTGCGCAAGCCCCGGGCTACCGCAGCCGCAAGTCCATGGAATGGGAACAGTCGATGGCCGAGAAGCGCGGGAACGGCCGGCTTGCGGCGATCAAGGGCGAAATGGGCTGGAAGGAGTACCTTGAGGGCGGCTACGTCATCGCCGGCAGCCCGGCCACCGTGCGAGACCGGCTGCGCGAGGTCGTTACGCAACTGCGAGTCGGCCAGCTCATCCCTACACTCCACATGGGCAACCTGAGCGAAGAGCAGGCGAACAAGAACACCTACCTCATGGCGACCGAGGTCATCCCGTACTTGAAGGACATTTGGTCCGAGTACGAAGACCTCTGGACGCCGCAAGGCCTCCGGGCGGCGCAAGCGCGCCAGCACGAGGCCATCGCGGCGCCCGCGGACTAAACAAAAAGGGGAGGCCCAGAATGGCGAAACACGTCCTCGTTGTCCTGTCCAACGCAGTCGAAGGCGCAGACGCGAAGTTCAACGACTGGTACACGAACACGCACATCGGCGACGTGCTGAAAGTGCCCGGGTTCGTGGCCGCGCAGCGCTTCAAGCTCTCCGGCACGCAACTGGGTGATGGCGAGACGCCGTACGGCTACCTCGCGCTCTATGAGGTGGAGGCGGACGACCTTGCCGCTACCGGGTCCGCCCTGACCGGCGCCGCCGACATGTACATCGACCCGGCGCTCGATCGCTCCAGGACCACGGCGTGGTTCTATTCGCCCATCAGCGAGCGGGCCACGGCGAAAGCCTAGCGGCGCCCCAGGCCGGCCTTCGCGGCGCCCACCAGGATCGCGGTGTTGCCGTTGGCAGCCGTGCCGTCCTTCATGTCCTGGTGCGCCTGGCCCACCTGGTCGAACGGGAGCACGCGGCCCATGCAGGGGTCGATAACCTTCTCGCGGACGAGCTTGTTGTACGCGATCGCCTGCGCGTCGTTGGAGCCGTGTGAGCCCTGGAAGCGCTTCTGGCGCACCCAGAGGTAGCGCAGGTCCACCATCGCGGAGTATCCGCTGGAACCGGCACAGATCACGACCATGCCCGCCTGCTCGCAGAGGAACATGGATGTCGGCACGGTATCTTCGCCGGGGTGCTCGAACACGATGGTGGGGCTGCGCCGTTCGCCGAGGATGTCCCAGATCTTCTTGCCGAAACCGCGCACCGAAGTCGTCCACTCGCGCTGCCCGGCAACATCGTCCCAGTGGGGCGGGATCCCCCAGTGGTTGAACTCCTTGCGGTTGACGTAGCCGGCCGCGCCGAGCGTCTTGCAGTACTCGCCCCGCTCATCGCTGGAAACGACGGCGATGGAGCGGGCGCCGGCGTGCTTGACGAGCTGGATGGCCTGGCACCCCAGCCCGCCGGAGCCGCCCCAGACGAGGACGATGTCGTCCTTCGTGAGCGTGTTGCCCGCCCAGCCGTAGAGCATGCGGTAGGCAGTGGTGCCAACGAGCGTCGGCGCGGCTGCCTCTTCCCAGCTAAGGTGCGGGGCCTTTGGCAGGCACTGGTGCGCCTGTGCAATGGCGAACTGGCCGAATGAGCCATTGTTCGTGTCGTAGCCCCAGATCTTGGACGAGGGCGACGCCATCGGGTCGCGGCCGGCGCGGATGGCCGGGTCATTCCGATCCCACCAGCCGGGATGGATGACGACTTCGTCCCCCACCTTCACATTGGTCACTTCCGAGCCAACCTTGTAGATGATGCCCGAGGCGTCGCTACCGCCGATGTGGTAGTCGCGGGGGTCGCCGCCAGCCTTGCGCACCGCGATCATGTCGATCGGGACGCCCATCGCTGCCCAGACGTTGTTGTAGTTGATGCCGGCGGCCATGACGCCCAGGAGCACCTCATCCGGGCCGACCTCGGGCGTGTCCATCTCTTCGACCTTGAAAGCGTCGCGCGGCTCGCCGAGGCGTTCCTGCCGGATGACCTGCGCGAACATCCGCGAGGGGACCTCGCCCACAGGGGGCATGGCGCCGATTGGAACCGCGTTCGATGTGCTGCTGGTCATTTGAAAGCTCCTGCGGGCAAGGGTTCTTGATTTATAAAGGCGGTACCAGAGTGGGTCAACGCTTGCGTTCCGCAAATAGGGCGCGCTCTAATGCTAGAATGCGGCGACTCGCGGAGGTACAGCATGGAACAGCGAGTGGCGCTTGTCACCGGCGGCAGCCGCGGAATCGGGCTGGCCACGGCGATGCGGTTCCTGGACGAGGGGCTGCGGGTCGTCATCACCGATATCAGCGAGCGGGCGTTGGATGGCGCGCGCGAAAAGCTGGCGGGCCGGGCCGGCGACGTCCTCCTCGCCAACGCCTCGGTCACGGACCGCGCGGCGATGCAACGTGTGGTCGCGGATACGCTGGCGCGCTGGG
>JBGOVF010000079.1:0-8411 GCA_041477975.1 Tepidiformaceae bacterium | reverse complement strand
TCCGGGCCGTCCAGGGCATCGGCGGCGGCATGATCTTCGCCTCCGTGTTCGCTACCCTTGGCGACATCTTCTCGCCTGCCGAACGCGGCAAGTACCTGGGCCTCTTCACCGGCACGTTCAGCCTCGCCAGCATTCTTGGGCCGACGCTCGGCGGCTTTCTGACTGACCACGGCGGATGGCGATGGGTGTTCTACCTGAACGTGCCAGTGAGCCTGATCGCGATGCCGGCAATCTGGTTCAACCTCCCGTCGCGCACCATTTCGCGGCGACCGAAGATCGACTTCCTGGGAGCCACGTTGTTGTCCGCCGCCTCCGTCGCGCTCCTGCTGGCGCTGGTCTGGGCGGGCGATAAGTACGCCTGGGGCTCGACCGAAATCGTTGGACTGATTGGCGCGTCAGTCGTGTTCCTTGGCCTCTTCATTGGCCAGGAGTTCCGCCACCCTGAGCCGATTCTTCCGCTTCACCTCTTCAGGAACCGAGTGTTCCTCATGTCGAACCTGATCGTGTTCACGTTTGGAGCGGGCGTCTTCGGCGCGTTCCAGTATCTCGGCCTCTTCGTCCAGACTGCGCTGGACAGGAGCGCCACGTCCTCCGGTGTCATCACAACCCCCCAAAGCGTCGGTGTGCTCATCACCAGCGTGCTCGGCGGCCAGCTGATCGCGCGCCTGGGCAAATACAAGTGGCAAACCGTGATCGGCGCGGGGCTCATCGTCGTTTCGATGGGCATGCTCCGCACCGTCGACGTGGGCATGCCGATCTGGCGGATCAGCGCGACCATGTTCGTCCTCGGCCTCGGCTTTGGGATGGTGCTGCCGACGATGTCGCTCGTTATCCAGAACGCCGTGCCGTACCAATACCTGGGGGTCGCGAGCAGCTCCAGCCAGTTCTTTCGCCAGATCGGGAGCGTGCTCGGGATCGCCGTTTTCGGCGCCATCCTCGCGAACACCTACCACAGCGAATTCTCCGGCCGGCTGTCGGCCGAAGACCGGGCGGCCATCGGACCGGCGATCACTCAGCAACTGGACGATCCCACGGTGAAACTCAACGCGGGCGAATTCGCCGTGATCAAGAGGCAGGTGAGCGCTCTACCGGGAGGCGACGAGATCCTCAAGAGGGCGACGGGCGCTCAGGCGGAATCCATCTCCGCGGGCGTCCGCCGCATCTTCACTGCCGCGCTGGGGGCGGCCGTGCTCTCGCTCATTTTCGCGATCGCCATGCAGGAACTCCCGCTCCGCCGGAGCGTCAGCGGTCCCTTGCCGTCCGCGGCCCAGGCTGGAGACGGCCGCCGGCCACCTGAGCCGGTGGTGGTTCCTGACCACTCGGTTGGCGGCTAAGTCGCGCTACTGCACCGTCACTTTCGCTGACATTGCCGCTCCGTGGACGCCGCACTGGTAGTCGAATGTGCCTTTCGTCGCGAACGTGAAGGAGAAACGGCCGCCGTTCTGCTTTTCGGAGGCGACGGTTTGCCCGCCGAAGCTACCCTCGACCGAATGGGTGCGCTGGCCGGTCCAGACCCACGTGACCTTGCTGCCCGCGGGCACGGTGAGATTCGACGGCGTGTACTTATTGTCGGATACCTCGACTTCGAGGAGGCTGCCAGGCACGGTGGGACTGGCGGCTGCAGCGCCGGAAACGGAGGCGGTTGCTGCCGCTGTACCGACCGTCGCCCTGGCGGCTGTTGTCGAAGTTGCAGTTCCGCCATAGCCGTCATCGTCGCCGCACGCGGCGAGCAGCCCCGCCGCAACTGCCGCGAGGGCGATAAGCGCAATCATTGGGACAATCGGTCTTCGCATCGGGTTCACCTTTCCGGTTGGACTGGTGGGCGTCGTGACTCACTACGTTGCCCGCGGTCACGGCGGATCACCGGGATCCCGGTGGCCCGTTACTCAACGGCTGCGACATAGGGGTAAAGCGGCTGGCCGGTTTCGATGAGTTCGCACTCGACGCCCGGGAGTGCGCGCTCGAGCTCGCGCCGGAGCCCCGGATCGTCCGCCGGTGGCGCGCCCTCGCCCAGGTAGATTGTTATGAGCCCGGCTTCGGCGCCGCCCGCCCGCCCGAGACCGTCGAGCAGCGCCGCCTCCGGGGTTGCGGCGGATGCCACAAGGAGGCCATCCAGCAGCGTGATCGCTTCGCCCTTGCGGACAGCCACACCTTCAGCCGAACGATCTGCCCCGGCGATAGTGACTTCGACCGAACGCACCGTGGTGGTCGCGGCTTTCATGCGGGTGACGTTGTCAGCTGCGCGGGTCGATGGCTCGAACGCAAGCGCCGCGGCGATGCCCTGGGGCAGGTTGGCGGCAGGCACGACGTGAATCGTGCAGTGCGCCAGCCCAACCGCCTGTTCGGCGGCCAGGATCACGTTGCGGTGATTCGGCAGGACGATTACGTCAGCGGTTTGAAGGGCGTCCGCGGCGGCCGCGATCTGGCCGGCGGGCGGCTTCGTGATGACTCCCAATTCCGATACAGCCGCACCCATGCCGGCGAACACAGCATCGAAGCCCGCCGACGGGCTCAAGGCCAGAAGCGCCGACTTTGCCCCCGCCCCGGAGCCGGCTGCCCGGTAGCGGACATTCTGGAGGCCCATGTCTTCGACTTTCACGCGAGACAGGCGGCCCAAAGACGCTGCCGCATCAAGCAAAGCCTGCGGGGCCTCGCAATGCGCGTGAACCCGCGCCAGGGACTCGTCGCCAACCACGACCACCGAGGTGTTGCCTCCGGCGGCCGCCAGTTCGCGCAGCGCGTCGAGAGGGATCGGCGCCTCGGCGCGCTCGACCAGGAACTCAGTGCAGAAGCCGGACGCCTCAGCGGTGTGTCCGGCGGTGGTCGCGACAGGCGGCGGTACGGCTGCCAGGGTTGGCAACGAGCCGCCGCCCAGGCCCGAGCGCAGGCCGCGAAGGATGGTGCAGATCCCCTCGCCGCCGGCATCTGGCACGCCCGCTTCCGCGAGCGATGCCAGTTGGGACATCGTGGCTGCCTCGGCAGCTTCGGCGCTTGCGACCACGAGTTCGAGGAGCGGGAGGCAGTGTTGGCCCCGCCCCGCGTTGGGCATCGCCCCCACGTTGCCGGTGGCTGTCTCGGCGGCGACCCGCAGCACCGTAAGCATGGTGCCTTCCTGGGGCTTCGCAACGGCGGAGTAGGCAGCCTCGGCGGCGTGGCGCAGCCCCTCGGCGAACGCTGCAGCATCGAGGTCATCGCGTTCTCCCACGCCGTTCGCGAACCCGCGCAGGGCCTGCGACAAGATCACGCCCGAGTTCCCGCGAGCGCCGTAGAGGGCGCCGCGGGCGAGCGAACTGAGCACCTGGCCTACGGTTGGGGTTTCGCCCTGGGCGGTGCCCGCGCAGGCCTCCACCAGCGTCGCGGACATGTTCGAACCGGTGTCGCCATCGGGCACGGGATAGACGTTGATCGCGTCGATCGCGAACCTGGCGTCGCGGAGGTGGGCGGACGCCGCCGCGAACGCATCGCGCAATCGTGCGCCGTCAACGAGGGCGGATGGCCTGGGTTCGCCGCTCAACGGCGAGCAACGATGTCCCGGAATTGGCCGATACCGGGAGCTGGTGGTAGCATCGAGGTTCGATTCTCGCACGTAAGGACCAATCACGTCATGGCAAGTGGCGCCTGCGACGTTTGCAGTAAGACCACCATGTTCGGCCGGCACATTCGGCATACCCACGGTGGCCGCTGGGAGCGCAAAGCAACGAAGAAGAGCCGCACGTTCAAGCCGAACGTGGCGAAGCAGCGCGTGTTCGTAGCGGGAGAGTGGATCCGCCTGAACATCTGCACCCGCTGCCTGAGGACGCTCGCAAAGATCGCTTAGCCGGTTCCGCGCTGAGCGCGTGCCCGTCCAGAGCGGCGGCAGCATACTCCATAGACGATGAGCTTCCCCTCTGCAGGCGGACATACTCGAATGGCTGGTGTCCTGCTGCACGTCACATCTCTGCCGTCCAGCGATCTTGGCGCCGATGCGTTTCGCTTCGTCGATTACCTCGCGGCCGCCGGGCAGTCGGCCTGGCAGGTCTTGCCGGTGGGGCCTCTGGGCCCGGGCAATTCTCCTTACGCGGCGAGGTCCGCGTTCGCGGGCGAGCCAGTGCTCGTCTCGCTCGAACGCCTCCAGCAGCGCGGCTGGCTCACGGAAGACGAAGTCTCGGAAGGCTGCGGCCCGGCAAGCGCGACCTTTGATTTCGAGCAGACCCTTGCGCGAAAGGAGCCCCTGCTGCGGCGCGCCTTTGCGCGTGCGGTGGAATCGCAGGCGTGTATGTCTGAACTCGATACCTTCGAGCGGACGCGCGCCTGGGTTCATCGGTTCGCGGTCTTCTTCGCCCTGCGGCAGTTGAGCGGGGAGGGCTGGTGGGAGTGGGAGGAGCGGTTCCGCTCGCCCGAAGGGGTCCCGGAACGGCCCAACACCGCGCTGGCGGACGAGATTCGCTACCAGGTGTTCGTCCAATGGTGCTTCGAAACCCAGTGGCACTCGTTGCGCGAGTACGCGCACAGTCGCGGCATTTCGCTTATCGGCGACCTGCCGATCTTCGTGGACGTGGATAGTGCCGATGTCTGGGCGAACCAGCGGTTGTTCAAGTTCTCGGCGCCGGGAGAGCTGTCTGTCGTCTCCGGCGTCCCGCCGGACCTGTTTTCCGCCACGGGCCAACGCTGGGGTAACCCGGTGTACGACTGGGACGCGATGCGTGCTGAAGGATACCGCTGGTGGGTGCCGCGGTTCCGGCGGACGTTCGAGCTGTTCGATGCCGTTCGCGTCGATCACTTTCGCGGCTTCGAGGCCTCCTGGGAGATTCCGGCGGAGGCTGAGACCGCGGAGGCTGGCTGCTGGGTCGCCGGTCCCGGGCGTGCACTGTTCGAGCGCGTTGAGTCGGAACTTGGGCACCTGCCTCTGATCGTGGAGGACCTCGGGCTAATTACGCCCGAAGTCCGGAGCCTGCGCGATTCGCTGGGGTATCCCGGGATGACGGTGCTCCAGTTCGCGTTCGACGGCGACACGCAGAACCCTCACCTGCCGCACAATCACGTGTCCAACTCCGTTGTGTACACCGGCACCCACGACAATGACACAACGCGTGGCTGGTTCGACCGGCTGCCGGAGTGGGAACGTGACCATGTCCGGCGCTACCTCTCCTGCGACGGCCACGACGTTGCGAGCGACATGATCCGGGCCGCCTACGGCTCCGTCGCACAACTGGCGATCGTGCCGATGCAGGACATCCTCAGCCTGGGGAGCGAAGCCCGCATGAACTGCCCGGGCACTTCCACCGGCAACTGGACGTGGCGGTTCACGTGGGAGCAGATCGATGACGGCCGCACGGGGTGGCTCCGCGAAACCACCGCAGTGCACGGCCGCGTGCAGACGACGGCCGGGGACGACGGCTGGTGAGCGACCTGGTGCTGTCCGTGCTCGACCAATCACCGATCCGGGCCGGCGACACGGCGACGCAGGCGATCCGGGAGACAGTTGAGCTGGCTCAACTCTGCGACCGGCTCGGCTACCGGCGCTACTGGCTGGCGGAGCACCATTCGAGCGGCGGGCTCGGTTCGGCCAGTCCGGAGATCCTGATTGCCCAGGTGGCCGCGCGGACGGAACGCATTCGCGTCGGCTCAGGAGGCGTGATGCTCACGCACTACGCCCCGCTCAAGGTGGCGGAACAGTTCCGGATGCTCGAGGCGCTCTTCCCGGGCCGAATCGACCTCGGCGTCGGGCGTGCGCCCGGGAGTGACACGCGCACGGCCCACGCCCTCGCAGACGGCCGCGGGCTGAGTAACGCGGAACGCTACCCCGAGCAACTCATGGACCTGTACGGGTTCCTCTCGGGTGACCTGCCACAGGGACATCCCTACAAAGGGATCAAGGCGCAACCTGCCGGCGAAACGATGCCGGAGCTCTGGGTGCTCGGTTCGACGAAGGCGGGCGCTCACTACGCCGCTGAGCTGGGATGGGCCTTCTGCTTCGCGCACTTCATCTCCACTGAAGGCCCCGAGGACATCATCCGGAGCTACACAGAGCGGTTCCAACCCTCTCCGTTTCTTCGTGAGCCGAAGAGTGCCATCGGCGTTTCGGTCACCTGCGCCGAAACCGACGAAGAAGCTGAGCATCTTTCCTGGAGCCGCTGGGGCGCGCGGGTTGCCGCTCGCTCGAACCGCGGATCGGGCATCCCGTCGCCAGAGGAGGCGAAGACGTTTCCGTACACCGAGCCCGAACTTGATTACATTGCCTATCTCCGCCAGCAATGGATTCACGGCAGCCCCGGCCACGTCCGCAACCGGCTCGAGGAACTGGGGGCGACCTACGGGACGAACGAGTTCGTGATCGTCACCATCACGCACGACTTCGAGGCGCGTAAACGATCCTACGAACTGTTGGCCCGGGAGTTCGGCCTCGGCTGAGCCATGGCTACCGTGTTGACCTCCGAGCTCCTCCTGTAGAACAGTCTCTATCGGACTCCCGGAGGATTGAATGGAACGGCGGCCCCTTGGACGGACCGGCATCAAGGTCAGCGAACTCTGCCTTGGCTGCATGATGTTCGGCGGGAAGACCACCCCCGCCGACTCGGCCAACATCATCGATCGGGCCCTGGACGCCGGGTTGAACTTCCTCGACACCGCGAACGTTTACAGCCTGGGGCGAAGCGAAGAGGCGACCGGTGACGCCCTGAAGCGAAACGGCAAGCGCAACAGTGTGGTGCTGGCGACCAAGGTCCACGGGAAGATGGGCGAAGGCGCCAACGACATGGGCAACAGCCGCCGCCACATCATCGAGCAGTGCGAAGCCAGCCTCCGCCGGCTCGGCACCGACTGGATTGACCTCTACCAGATCCACCGGCCCCAGCCCGAGATCCCGATCGACGAGACCCTTCGCGCGCTGGACGACCTGGTCCGCTCCGGGAAGGTGCGTTACATCGGCACGAGCACCTACGGTGCCTGGCAGTTGGTCGAGTCGCTCTGGGTCTCGAAAGAGCTGGGCCTGAACCGCTTCGTTTGCGAACAGCCACCGTACAACCTGCTGGATCGGCGGATCGAACGCGAACTGATCCCAATGGCACAGACCTATGGCATCGGGATCATCCCGTGGAGCCCGCTGGCCGGCGGCTTGCTGACCGGGAAGTACAGCCGTGGTGGCCAGCCGCCGGAAGACAGCCGCTTCGCCAACTGGGAGACGAACCCGATGCAGCGCCGCCGCATGAACGACCGTATCTTCGATGTCATCGAGGGCTTGCAGCCCATCGCCGAGGCGAAAGAGGTGACGCTTTCGCAGCTCTCGCTCGCGTGGTGCGCGCAGCAACCCGGCGTGACCAGCGCGATCATCGGCCCCCGAACGATGGATCAACTCGAAGACAATCTCCTCGCACCGGCGGTTCGCCTGACGGAGGACGACCTCAAGGCCATCGACCGGGTGATCCGGCCGGGCCAAATGGTCTCACCGTTTTACGAAGCCGAGTTCGGGCCCCACCCGTACCGCGTCTCCTAGCGGTTTGACACGCCAAACACCACGGCGATAGCGTCGCCGCGCGGTGGTCCGGAGCCAGGAGGGTTCACGATGAAAGAGATGACGGGCGGCGAGGCGGTGTACGAAACCTTGCTTGCGCTTGGCGTCCAGCACGTATTCGGGATCGTCAGCGTGCACAACATCCCGATCTACGACGCCATCTTCCGCGGAGGCGGAATCACGCCGATCAGCGTTCGCCACGAGCAAGGGGCCCTGCACGCTGCCGATGGTTACGCGCGAGCAACCGGGAAACTCGGCGTGGCAATCACGAGCACCGGCCCCGGCGCCACGAACGCGATGACCGGACTGTTCGAAGCGGGCTTCGCCTCGTCCCGCGTGATGATGATTACGGGCCAAATCGAGTCGCAGTACTACGGCAAGGGCAAGGGTTTCCTGCACGAGGCAGAAAACCAGTTGCCGATGTTGCGGACGCTCACCGGCCGCGCGGAATCGGTGCAGCGGCCGGAGGAGATCGGCGAGACGGTCTTCCGGGTCGCATCCGATGTCTCAACCGGGAGGCCGCGGCCCGGCGCCGTGGAGATCCCCGTCGACTATCAGTACGCACGGGCGGAGATCGACATTCCGCACGTTGAAGCCTGGCCGCGCAAACCAGCCGACCGCGACGCCATGTCGCGCGCTGCGGCAGCCGTCAAGAGTGCTCGAAACGTCGTTATCTGGGCGGGTGGCGGCGTACTGACTGCCGGAGCTGAGGGAGAATTGCGCCAGCTCGCGGAGGCGCTCCAGGCGCCCGTATTTACGTCCGTCAACGGCCGCGGCAGCCTCCCCGAGGACCATCCCCTCTGCATGGGTCCGCTGACCGCGCAACCAGGCGTCGCGGAAACGCTCGAACAGGCCGATGTCGTCGTGGCTGTGGGCACTCGGTTCCAGGGCGGGCAGACGCGGAACTGGGCGCTCCCACTGG
>JBGOVF010000415.1:0-3158 GCA_041477975.1 Tepidiformaceae bacterium | reverse complement strand
CGAACTTCGAGCGTCCCGAGGTCTCTTACTTCCTCAACTCTAGCCCGAAGTAGAACCGCAACCAGACTTCCAGGTCATGCGACGTTGTGAGCCCCAGAGCCGCCGGCCTACGTGCTCCACCTCTCGCGTTCAGGAAGACTCCCCCTCTCCCGGATCGGGAGACGCGGCCCGGGGGGTGAGGGCGGGATGTGGCGCCGCGAACCACCACCCGCACCTTCAACCAACCGAATCCGAGCCGCGACTGGCAAGGAGCGGTCCGCGCCCAACGACAACACTGGGCAGAACGCTCAAGAGGTCTCTCCAGCACAACTCCCCCTCTCCCGGATCGGGAGAGGGGGACGGGGGGTGAGGGGGCGGCGCTACCCTCCGACCGGTTCCCGCGTCCCGTTCTTCTTGTGCCAGTGGCCGTTGAACACGCCGTAGGCGCCGCACTTCGTGCAGTCCACATCGTTGCCGTAGCAGCAAAAGGTGCGCTCGAAGTTGCCGCCTTCGCCCATGTAGAGCGGGAGCATCCGGCGCAGGCCGCAGTTCTCGCCGTGCGTGCCCGTGGCCTCGAGGCTGCGGTCGGAAAGCATCAGTTCCAACGCGCCGACGTTCGACTTCACCCGCTCCGGGTACTTCTCCTTCACCGCGATGACGCGCCGCACGACCTCGTCGCGCTCGCGCAGGTCCTGCCACGCGAGGTTGCTTTCGTCGTTCTGGGTCGGGACGTAGAAGGTGAAGGCGATGCCATTCACCGGCCAGTCCTTCACCGTCTCCACGAACTCCTCGATTCCGGGCGCGTTCTGCTTCGTGATGGTCATCTGGATCATGACCATCGTGCCATCGTTCGGGTCGCGCTCGAATACGGCCTTCTTCACCTTTTGGAAGACACCCTCGCCCCGGATCGCGTCGCTCAGTTCCTCCGGCCCATCGAGCGAGACCGTCACCAGGTGGCCGGGCACCGACGGGATGCCGTAGGTGCCATTCGTCACGATCGACGAGCGCTCGAACAGCGGCATGCCCTTCAGCACGAGCGCCTTGCGGATCATCGGCTCGCCGCCCATGAACAGCATCGACTTGATGCCGTGGCGGTCGCGCAGCACCTCGAGTTGGTGGAGCATCGTCGCGTCGTCCATCTTGTCCTGCGGCTTGTTCGGGTTGTCCGCACGGAACACGAAGCAGTGCGTGCACGAGAGGTTGCACACATTCGTCACGTTCACCAGCGCCGACTGGTATTCGACGTCGCCGAAATCAGTCGGCTCCCGGAACTCGACGTTGACGGTGCCCTTACATTCCATATGCGCGCCTCGACGGACAGGTATGGGGCAACTGTAGCACCTCGTGAGGCCCGGGTTCCGAGGCCCGAGGCGCGAGTCGCTTCGTGGCAATCCGCCGCTCCGCCGCCTAGCATGCGCAGATGCGAATCCTGGTGTTGGGAAATAGCGACACCAACGCAAGCTTTTCCGGTGGCGAGGCCTGGACAGAGGTTGCGCGAGAGGCGATCGCTTCGGCCGATGCCGGCACGTCGCTCACGGAGCTTCCGTTCTCCGCGCTGGGCGCCGGCGCACCGAACTATGCCGAACGCAAGCTTCGAGAAGTCGAGCCCGATGTCGTCATTCTGCCGCTGGGGACCTTCGCGTTCACCGTTGGCTTCGTTTGGGTGCGCGTGCGCAGCCTCTTTGGCGAGCGCGTGGCACGCTGGTACAAGCGTCTCGAAGATGACTTCGAGCGCCGCACGCGAAGGCGGGGTGGCGTCGGGTCCCTGCTCAACCGCGGCGCGCGCCGTGCGGTCCGCGCCCTCATTGGGACCCAGCCGCTGACAACTCGCGAAGCGCTGACCGAGAGCTACCGGCAGATCCTCCGTGCCACAGCGCGAGTGGAGGATGTCGATGTCGTCATCGTCGCCTACCCGGTCGAGGTTGGGCGATTCGTTGTGCGGGGCGATACCGCCCGGGAGCGACGGCGATTCCTCGAAGACGTGGCGGCAGAAGCAGCGGCTCACCGCTACCGGTTGCTGGATAGCGACGGGGTGTTCTCCGGGCCAGGGGCGTTGATCGTGCCGACCACCGCGGACGGGTTCCACCTCAATGCCCAGGCGCACCGGCTGCTTGGGGAGGCGTTGGCCGAGATGCTCCTGGAGCCGCGAACAGCTATCGCCCGCTCCTGAGCCGGCGCGATGCGCGTGTGTCATGCTGTGCCACAGGAGTAACCATGCCCGAAACCGCTGCCACCAACGACCTCTGGGAGGCGATGTACACCCAGCGCGCCATTCGCTACTTCCGGCCCGACCCCGTGCCCAGGGAACTGCTGACGAAACTCATCGAGGCGGCAACGCGCGCGCCCAGCGGTTCGAACCTGCAGCCGTGGGGCTTCGTCATCGTCACCGATGATGCCATGCGCGCCCGCATCGCTGCCCGCATCCGCGAGCGGTTCATGACGAGCGAGCAACTCAAGGCGTACATCGAAGCCGGGCGAAATTCGGCCGACCCCTCCCGGCGGATCATGATGGACGGTGTCAGCAACATCGTCAGCAACCTGGATAGTGCGCCGGTGTTCATCTTCCCTTGCCTTCACAGCGCTACCTCGCCAGCCCCTGGCGGGTTGATCGCCGGCAGTTCGATCTACCCTGCCGTGCAGAATCTGCTACTCGCGGCGCGCGGGCTCGGACTCGGAGCCGTCATGACCACGTTCCAGGCGCCCATGGTCAAGGAGCTGGCTGAGTGGCTACGCCTCCCGGAGAACACAACGCCGGTCGCGCTCATCCCGCTCGGCTACCCGGCGCGCAAGTTCGGGCCGGTGAAGCGCAGGCCAGTGGAAGAAGTGACGCACTGGGAGACCTGGGGCCGCACTGGACCCTGAGCGGCGGCTCCATCGCGCTCCGCCCGACGCTATGCCGTTCACACTGCTACTGGACTGAGACGCCGGCCACCGCGACCGCCAGCGCGAGGAGCGCTGAGTACTCTTGGGCCGTCCGCGTTTGCCTGTCGTTCATTCTGGCGGCGCGCCCTCACTTCCCCAGGACCACCACCATCTCCTCGGCGCCGTGAATGCCGCGCACGATCTGCTTCTCGATATCCGCCGTGCGGCTGGCGCCCGTGAGGATGAGCGCGTCATCGTTGCCGAGCAGCGTGGCCAGGTCCGATGGGAAGCGGACGATCGTCGCGGCGTCCACCAGG
>JBGOVF010000402.1:0-3251 GCA_041477975.1 Tepidiformaceae bacterium | reverse complement strand
GTGCAGTCTATCACAAAGGCTCGGCGCCTCTGCGAGCGTGCGCGGGAGCGGTTAGCGCGTGCGGCTCAGGTGCATCTGGCCGTCGTTAATGGGCTCATCGATGAAGAGTTCACCGTTGCGGATCTTGATGTTGTAGCCGCAATCCGGGTTGGTGCAGACCCAGGCTTTGAAGTGGATTGGCGCTCCCTGGCTTCCGAAGTCCGAAAACGGAACGAGGTCGCCATCGTCGCACTTGCGACATTTCGGAAACTGATACATCCCACCATCCCCCGTTAACTGGTGGGCGATACTAGCAGCACGGTCTTAACCTCGGCAATCGGTAACGCGACGCTCGTATGCGAGGGGAGAGCGGCGTGAACCTTCAGGCGTGCGCCGGCGCCTTCGCCGCGGCCGTCGCCAGGTCCTTCTGGAGCATCTCGAAGTCTGGCTGCGGGACCTCGTGGAGGTTGCCCTGGTAGGCGAGCGTCCAGTTCGCGCGCGGCCACTTCTGCGTCCAGGTGAACTTGTCGTGGTAGGGCTCGGCGTCAAGCCAGCGGTCTTCGGGCGGCATGACGACCGCTTCGATGCCGACGCGGTAGGGGTACATCTCGTTCGGCTTCTTCGAGCTTTCCCAGATGCGGTTCTGTTCTTCGACCATGGCGCTGGTGATGCGGGCGGCGCCGGCGAACTGCTTCTTGCCCGTGATGTAAAACGCCAGCAGGTCGCCGGGCTGAATCTTCTGCGCCATCACGCGGCGGGTGCTCTTGAAGCCGTGGCGAGTGAAGCCCAGTTCGCGGGTCTTGGCGAAGATCTCGGGTCCGCCGACGACGATCCAGTAACGAGCCATGGCGCTCCTCCAGGTGGCCCTAACGGCCGGGATGCCAACTGCCAGTGTACCCCCGAATCAGGACGTCTGGCGGCAGGGGTTCGATGACTGGCTCGCGGAGGCGAAGGGCTTCGGACACCGTCCGGGGGCTACGCAGGGCGACGGCCGGCAGACCATCGCTGCCGATGATGACCGGGGCGAGGAACGCCCAGACCTCATCGACGTGGTCGCCTTCGAAGAGCGAGCCGAGGAGCGTGCCGCCGCCTTCGGCCCAAATGGAGATGATTCCGCGTTTGCCGAGGGCGGCCAGGAGTTGGTCGAGGTTGACCCCCTGCGCCGCCGGCTCGCACTCGATGACCGTCGCGCCAACGGCGGCCATTTCGCGCTTCCAGGCCGCCGGGGCGTCGTAGCTGGTGGCCACGAACGTCGAGCCGGGTTCGCTGAAAATGCGGGCAGCCGGGGAGATCCGGCCGCGGGCGTCCACCACGACGCGGATCGGCGGGCGCGCGGCCAACTCGCCGCCGGGGCGGGCGGTCAGCGCCGGGTCGTCCGCGAGCACGGTGCCGCTGCCGGCCATCACTGCGTCGGCGAGCGCCCGTTGCTGGTGGGCGACATCGCGGGCTGTTTCGCCGGTGATCCACTTCGAATCGCCGCTGGCCGTTCCCGTCCGGCCGTCGAGGCTGGCGGCGAACTTGGCAATGACGTAGGGCACGCCGGTCTGGCGGTGCCTCAGATAAGGCCGGAGCAGCGCCGTCGCGGCTTCGGCCCCATCGCCGATTTCGACTTCGATGCCTGCCGCGCGCAGGAGAGCCGTTCCCCGGCCGCTTACGTTCGGGTCGGGGTCGAGGAGGGCCACGACGACTCGGCGGACGCCCGCCTGGATGATGACGCCGGTACAGGGGGGATTGCGTTTGCCGGGAAACGCCACGCAGGGTTCGAGGACGGTGTAGAGGTCGGCGCCGCGAGCGTCGATGCCGGAGAGCGCCATCGCTTCGGCGTGGGCGCCGCCACCGGGCAGCGTCTGGCCCACCGAGACGGCGTTGCCATCGCGCACGACCGCGGCGCCGACCCACGCGGTGAAGCTGGTTGTGCCGCGGGCCTTTCGGGCGGCGTCGAGGGCGATCTGCATCGGCGGGGACGGGTTTGTCACGAGGCCATTGTACGAGGCGGCTTCGCCACCGCCCCGCTGCGGCTCTTCCCGGCCCTGCATCCTGTCGAATCTACATAGATGAACTACCCCAGCACTCAGACGCGGCGGCCGGCACTGGTGCTTGGTGGGGGCGGCGCGTTCGGTGTCATCCAGGCTGCCTACATGATGGCTGCGCACGAGGCTGGCTTCCGCCCGTCGATCGTGGTCGGGACGAGCGTGGGGTCGTTAAACGGGGCGTGGCTGGCACTGCACCCGGAACAGCCGGGCGAACTGCTGAAGATCTGGCTGGAACTGGACCGGCTGAAGCTTGTGGCGCTGAGCCCATGGCGGCTGGCTTCGAAGCTGCTGCGCAGCCGGCTGAGCCTGAGCACAAACAACGTGGTGCCGCAGTTGGTTTCGAAGTACCTCGGGCCCGTGACCTTTAACGATACGGAGCTCGAACTGGGCGTTGTCTCGACGAACCTCACGCGGGCGGAGAAGCACGTGTTTCGCTGGGGGCCGCTGGGAGAGGCGATCCTCGCATCGACGGCGATACCGGGCGTGTTCGATCCGGTGGAAATCGATGGCGAGCTATACGTGGATGGCTGCGTCACCGCTTCGGTGGACCTGGCCACGGCGTTCGAAATGGGCGCCACGGAAATCTTCGCTATCGACCTCACGCCAGCGCCGGGCAGATCCCGGCCGAAGACGGCGGTGGGCGTGATCAAGCAGTCGTTCGGGATACTCACGAGCGCGACGACCAACGCGATGGAATCGTGCCTCTCGGCGATGATCCCCGTGCGCGTGGTGCGGCCGGACCTGACGAACAGTTCGCCGTGGCGGCTGGACGACAGCGCGGGCTCCGTGGCGCACAACCTGCGACTGGCGCACAGCGCGATCCGGGGGCTGTTCGATGCTGACGGACACGTGATCGCGGCCTGCCCGATAGGCGGCCCCTTGCCCGCGGAAGCGGCGGCGGAACCCGTGCGGCTGGAGCAGTACTTCCACCGGCGGCTGAAGCGGCAGGCGTAGCCCGCCAGTTTCTCGGTGCGGAACTCAGTCCCAGTCCTTACCCCTCGGTAAGGGCCGACTGGCGGCTGTTGATGGCCCGAAGGATCGTCGTGGATCGCACCGGCACGCCTAATGTGGACGCAGGGAGATCGCAGAGCACGGCTCCTGGAGCCGGCACCGCCAGGGGAATCCCACCGTCGTCACCACGAAATACGTCCATTCAGTGGAGCTAAGTCATGCGCCTTCTCATCCCGACCAAGAGCGTCCCTACCGAGCCAATGATCTCCTGGCTCGACGCCGTTGCTC
>JBGOVF010000095.1:0-7365 GCA_041477975.1 Tepidiformaceae bacterium | reverse complement strand
CTGACCGGCGAGGAGAGGCGGCTGCTCGATTTCGAGTTGCGGGACTACCGGCGGACCGGGTTCGAGCTGCGGCCGGAGCAACGGGGGCGCGTGCGCGAACTGATGGACAAGCTTGTCGAGTTGGGGGTGCAGTTCCGGAAGGCTATCGACGAGTGGGACGACGGTGTGGTTGTCAGCCGGGAGGACCTGGCAGGATTGCCGGACTCGTTCGTAGAAGGCCTGAAGAAGGTCGATGAGGGCGGCGTCACGCGGTACCGGGTATCGCTGGATTACCCGGAGATCCAGCCGTTCATGGCGAACGCGGCTTCAAGCGAGCTGCGGCGAGAGTTGTTCGAGAAGGATCAGTGCAAGGGCGGCGATGACAACGTGAGGGTGTTGGAAGAGGCGATCTCCGCGCGGACGGAGATCGCGCGGCTATTGGGGTACGACTCCTGGGCTGCCTATGCGGTCGAGGTGCGGATGGCGAAGCGGCGCGAGAACGTGGACGCGTTCCTGGCCGACCTCCGGGAGAAGGTGGCTCTCAAGGCGGCAACGGACATGACCCTGATGCGCGACCTGGCGCGAGAGCAGGGCCGAACAGGCGAGGTCAACATCTGGGACTGGCGGTTCTACCACAACGAGCTGCTGAAGACGCGCTACGCAGTGGACGACTTCGAGGTGGCGAAGTACTTCCCGCTCGGCGCATGCCTGGAGGGCCTGTTCCGGGTGACGCAGGAGATGCTGGGCGTGCGCTACGAGCCGGCGCCATCCGCACCCCGCTGGCACGAGGATGTGCAGGCGTTCGACATCTATGACGTAGGCCGGAGCGAACCGTTGGCGCGGTTCTACATGGACCTCTTCCCTCGGCCGAACAAGTACGGCCACGCGGCGGCGTTCACGCTGCGCCGGGGCCGGGAGTTGGCGGACGGGACGTACCAGCGGCCGGTGAGTTCCATCGTTGCGAACTTCACGAAGCCGACGTCGTCGCAGCCTTCGTTGTTGAGGCACAGCGAGGTGATCGTGCTCTTTCACGAGTTCGGCCACATCCTGCACCAGACCGTGACGCGGGCGCGGCGGGCGCGGTTCAGCGGCACGGCAACGGAGCGGGACTTCGTGGAGGCGCCATCGCAGATGCTGGAGCACTGGTGCTGGGAGCCGGATGTGCTGGCGAGCTTCTCGCGGCACTACGAGAGCGGGCAGCCGTTGCCGAAGACGTTGCTGGATTCGATGATCGCCGCGAAGAACCTCAACTCTGGCGTGATGACGCTGCGGCAACTGTTCTTCGCGACGCTGGACTTCACGTACCACTCGCCGGGATTCGACGGGGAAACGACGAAGACGATGCAGGAGTTGCACCCGATTACGGGCTTCCCGTACCGCGAAGGGACGCACTTTCAGTCCGGGTTCGGGCATTTGTTCGGTTACGACGCCGGGTATTACGGCTACCTCTGGTCGCACGTGTTTGGCGACGACATGTACACACGGTTCGAAGCGACGAGCCCGCTGGACGCGGCCACGGGGGCGCACTACCGGCGAACTGTGCTGGAGCGCGGCGGGACGGTGGATGGCGATGAGCTCGTGCGGAGCTTCCTGGGGCGCGAGCCGAACAGCGTGGCGTTCCTGCGGGGGTTAGGGCTGGAGTAGGCGTTAGGCGTGAGGGCGTAGGCGGTAGGTTTCGTGAACCGCGCCGTCACGTTTCGGGGTCTGGCGCCTGCCCGTCGGCTTAGCGGGGGAGGAGGCGTTCGGGCGCGGGTCCGTCGACCCAGTTGCGGCCGGCCAGGCGGGCGACGAGCATGCCGGCGATAGCGGCAGCGGTGCTGGCGTAGATGCCGAGGGCCAGGGGTTGGCTCGTGTCGCTCCCACTCGTGATGCCATGGACGACGGCGATGAGGTACGCCGGGAAGCTGACGTAATGAAGATTGCGCCAGACGACGTAGGGCATTCGAGCCGCGAAGGCTGTTGAGCCGAGGACGAGGATGCTCAACCACAGGGTGATCGTGCCGAGGCCGACCTGGATCGGCCGGTAGCCGGAAGTGAATGGGATGAGGGCATCGACGATTGAAAAGTGCACCACGGGATCGACGAGCAGTGCGAAAACATGTCCAGCCACGAACGAGAGCCCGAGCGAAGAACAGATGCGGTGGAGTTCGAGTGTCCAGGTGAGGGCGCTGCCGGCCGGGCGGTAGCGGAGGTGAAGCGCCAGGCCACTCATGACGGACGCCCAGAGCAAGAGGTAGCCGCCGAAGCCGGCGGCGCGGGCGGCGTCCCAGGTGCTGGTACCAGAGTCCGGGTCTTCGCTGAGCCGGCCGAGGGCGATACCGGCAATCAGGCCCACCGCAACGAGAGCGGAGATGCGCCAGCTCATCAGGAGCCCCGTGAGGTGCGCGGCTTGCGGGTGGGTGTTGGCTTGACGCTGGACGCCGCGGGAGTTGCTGTTGTGGGGGCCGGAGTTGCGGGAGGCGGGGTTGTGGGAGGCGGGGTTGCGGGAGGCGACGTTGGGGTTGAGGCCGCGGGCGGGCGAGTAGACGTTGGGGTTGAGGCAGCCGGCGGGCTGGTAGACGTTGGGGCGGCGCCGCCGGTGCTGGTGGGTTGAAGCGCCTCAGCGCCGGCGGCCGGTGGTTGCGTCGGCTTTGGTGTGGCTGTCGAAGGCGGCGTTGGCGTGAGGGCCGGGTCCTCGGCGGCCGCGGCGGCATCGGCCTGGGCGCGGGCGGGCGCGTGGTTCGCGGAGAGCTGGAACCAACCGGCGGCGAAGGCAGCGAGCGCGAACACCGTCACGACGACCTTGAGTCGCGTGTGGCGTTCGCTGGAGAAGCCGCGCCGGTTACCAGTCATGCTGCCTCGCAGGTAGTAATGGCCCGACGAGCGGGAACGGTGCCGCCATCAGTATCGGCGGTTCTGGCGTAAAGCTGGCGGAATTGCTGTTAAGCCGGCGCGGCCTTGAGCACGTGCGACCGTAAAGAGAGGCCGTGACCGGACCGTCACCTTTGCTGGCGGAAGGACCATATGCTGCTTGAGTGCCAGGTGGATGGCCTCATATCCGGAGGATCACATGCAAGACCTTCAAAGTCCGGCGCTACGGACACGGCTGATGGACCGGCGGGCGACGCGCCGGGCGCTGCTTGCCGGCGGGGCGGCAGTCGCCGCGGGCGGCACGGCCGTGGTGGTGGTAGGGCTGGCGAGCGACTCGGGCGGAGGTACGTCCAGTTCCGGCAGCGTTAACCCAGCCCCGGCGGCGAACGGCACCGCGGGCAGCGGGCCCGACCTTTCGCAAACAATCGCGGACCCAAAGCAGCGGGCCGCACATTTATTGCGTAGGGCCGGCTTCGGGGGCACTCCGGCGCAGGTGGCGGAGTTCGCGCTGCTGTCGCGCGAAGAGGCGGCGGACCGGCTGCTGAACTACGAGACGATTGACAACTCCGCGCTGGACGCGCGGATCGCGAAAGCGAACTTCAACCTGACGACGCCGGGGGGCGCGCCGGGGATGGGCCGGCTGCTCGTGGATATGCAGCGCTGGTGGCTGACGCGGATGGCATACACAGCGCGGCCGCTGGAAGAGCGGATGACCTACATCTGGCACGGACTGTTGACATCACAGGTGAGCAAGGTGGGGGGCCAGCGCGGGAAGCTCCTCGTTCAGCAGAACGAACTGTTCCGGGCGAACGCGCTGGGCAAGTACGACACGCTGTTGAAAGCCGTCAGCAAAGACCCGGCGATGATGATCTACCTGGACACTATCGAAAGCACCAGGGAGCACCCCAACGAGAACTACCCGCGCGAAGTGATGGAACTGTTCTCGATGGGCGTCGGGAACTACACGGAGACGGACATCCGCGAGAGCGCGCGGGCGTTTACAGGCTGGCGGCTTTCGGCGCCGCCGCGAGTGGAGATACCGCCGGGCCTTTCGAAGCAGGAAGAGCAACAGTTGCGGGACAAAGCGTTCGGAGCGTACGAGCCACAGTTCGTATTCCAGCCGCGCCTGCACGACAGCGGGCAGAAGACGTTCCTCGGGAAGACGGGGGCATTCGACGGCGACGACATCATCGACATCATCGTGCAGCAGCCAGCGACGGCGCGGTACATCACAACCCGGCTCTTCACGGAGTTCGCCAACTACAACCCGGACGACGCCACGGTAGACCGCCTGGTGAAAGTCTGGAATGACAGCGGCCATGACGTGAAGCAGGTCGTTCGGGCAATCCTGGTGAGCGACGAGTTTTACTCGCAGGCATCGTACCGGGCGTTCGTGCGGGCGCCGGTGGAGTTCGTGGTGGGGGCCGTGCGCGGGCTGGAACTGGAAACCGACTTCACCGGGATCGAACGGTCGGCTGGTGGGATGGACCAAACGCTCTTCGAGCCGCCCAGCGTGGCCGGCTGGCCCGGCGGCTCGACCTGGCTCTCGTCGGCCACGTTCTTCGGGCGAGTGAATTTCCTCGATGCGTTCCTATTCCAGCGCGGGCGGTCGGTGCCTGTAACGGCGTTCGCCAGCACGCAAACGCCGGAAGCAATGGTCGATGACGCGCTCGCGCGCGTGGTCGATGGGAACCTGAGTGACGCTGCGCGACAATCGTTGCATGCGTTCGCGGCGAGCGTGGGCCCGGCGGACCGGGCGGCGGCGGTGGCGTACCTCGTGCTGGCAAGTCCCGAATACCAACTGGTTTAGGAGAACTGAGATGCTTTCACGCAGAGATTTCGTTAAGGGCGGTGTGGCGCTCATCAGCATTGGGACGACGGCGCAATCGTTGCTCAAGGGCACGCTGGCGTTCGCTGCCCAAAACTCCGGCTATGTGATCCCGAACAACGGGAAGATCCTGGTCCTCGTGCAGCTCGCGGGTGGAAACGACGGGTTGAACACCGTGGTCCCCGTATCGAACAGCTCGTACCGGTCATTGCGGAAGGTGATCGGGGTGCCAGAGGCGGATGTGCTGGCGCTGGACGAAGGCTACGGGCTGCACCCAAACCTGAAGGGGCTGAAGGGGCTTTGGGACGGCGGCAAGCTGGCCGTCCTGCGGGGAGTCGGGTATCCGAACCAGGACTACAGCCACTTCAAGTCGATGGCGATCTGGCAGGCAGGCGACCCCGAGCTGGCGATGCGCGACGGCTGGCTGGGGCGGACGCTGGAGCAGTTGGAAAGCTCGGAGCACGACCCGTTCCTGGGGTTCAACATCGGAAGTTCGACGCCGCCTGAATTGCGGACGGACACGATCTCGATTCCCTCGGTGCAGAACCCGGCGGATTATGGCTTCAAGCTGGGCGGGCGGATCGCGCCCGCGAACGACCCACGCACAGCGACGCTGATGAAGCTGTACGAGCAGTATCCGACTGCATCGCCGTACGGCGTGTTGCTTGAGACGACCGCAGAAAGCGCCGTTTCGAGCGCCCAGATGCTGACGAAGGCGGCGGGGTCGTATAAGGCGGCGGTGACGTACCCGCAGACGGCGTTCGGCTCGGGCCTTTCGGTGCTGGCTGAAGCGATCGTCGGGAACCTTGGGATGCGCGTGGGCCACATCACGCTCGGCGGGTTCGACACGCACACGAACGAGGTGGCCGAACACGGGGCGCTGATGACGACGCTCGACGAAGGGCTGACGGCGTTCTACCAGGACCTGGCGGCGCAGGGGAGGGCGGACGACGTGCTCGTCCTGACCTGGAGTGAGTTCGGGCGGCGCGCGCAGGAGAACGCGAGCGGCGGCGCCGACCACGGTTCGGCGAGCGTGATGTTCGCGCTCGGGAGCAAGGTTCAGAAGGGCTTCTACGGCGAGGCGCCGAGCCTGGACAAGTTCATCGACAACGGGAACCTGAACTTCACGACGGACTTCCGGCAGGTGTACGCGACCATCATCGACCGGTGGCTGGGCGTGCCTTCGGAGGAGCTGTTGGGGAAGAGGTGGGACCAACTGGGGTTCATTCCGGCGGCATAGGCCGCCGGGAATGCCGGGCGCCGATAGAATGTAGTGGTGGACCTGAAGGCGCTCATCCGCGACGTGCCGGATTTCCCGCAGCCGGGGATCCTGTTCCGCGATATCACGCCGCTGCTCGGCAACGCCGAGGCCCTGAGCGCCGTTCTCGACGCGCTTGAGGGCGATGCGAGGGTGCATGGCGCCGAGGCAATTGTCGGGATCGAATCGCGCGGCTTCATCTTTGGGGTGCCATTGGCCGACCGGATGAAGCTGCCGTTCGTGCCGGTGCGGAAGCCTGGAAAGCTACCGGCGGCGCGGATGTCGGTTGAATACTCATTGGAGTACGGCGAGAGCCAGTTGGATATCCATGCGGACGCGCTGGCGCCGGGGGCGCGCGCGTACATCGTGGACGATCTTTTGGCTACCGGCGGCACAGCGAGGGCGGCCTGCAAACTGGTGGAGCTCGCCGGCGGCAAGGTCGCCGGTGTTGGGTTTGCCGTTGAGCTGGGGCAACTGGAGGGACGGACGCGGCTCAGCGAGTATCCAGTGTTTTCCCTGGTTCTTTACCAACGGTGAGCTTGTACGCGAGCGCACGTACGTCGTGTGAACCTGGCCGTGGCGAGAGAGTTACAAAGTCATTTCCAATTAACCGGCAACGCGTGTACGGACCGATCCGGGTGCTACCATCGAACGGATGCCTCGTGCGAACGAAAACGAATTGGGCCTGATGACGGCGCTCTACCGGACAACGAACGCGGCCGTCCGGGAACTGGATCAGCGACTCAGCCGTGAACACGGGATCACGTTCATCCAGGCGATCACACTCCTGGCAATCGACTCGTTCGACCGGCCGCAGCCGCACCTCGTAGCGGACCACCTTTCGCAGCAATCGCAGACCGTGACGGGCGTGCTAGACCGGCTGGAGCGGGCGGGGCACATCTCCCGGCTCAGGGATCTCGGAGACCGGCGGGCCGTCCGGCTGGAACTTACCCCAACCGGGCGCGAGCTCGTGAGTGGGATGTCGGAATCGATCCAGCGGCACGTGGCGGATGTGCTGAGCGGCATCGCTCCAGTGGCTCGCAAGGAGCTATCGATCCAGCTGGAGGACCTCGAGCAGAGCGTGCGTATGGCCGCCGCGCGTTAGCCGGCCAGCCGCACTAGACTGCCGGCGTGGACGACGTAGTACCCATACGCCTTGTGGCGCCGCGCGAGATAGACATCCTCGACCAAACGTTACTCCCGGCCGAAGAGCGATACCTGACGCTGCGCGAGACCGACGGGGTGGTTGAGGCGATCCAGAGCCTGCGCGTGCGGGGGGCGCCACTGCTAGGTGTTATGGGAGCCGCCGGCATGGCGCTGGCAGCGAGCACCGCAGGCGCGAGCGACAGTCAGCTCCGCGCGGCGGCGAACACGATTGGCGATGCCCGGCCAACCGCTGTGGACCTGGCGAAGGCGTGCGATGAGGCACTGGTCCTGGCGCTCGGGATGG
>JBGOVF010000345.1:0-3628 GCA_041477975.1 Tepidiformaceae bacterium | reverse complement strand
CTACTTCTTTGCGAACGAGGCCACGAAGATTTCGGGAGAGACGGCCAGGCCCTCGTCGCGGAGGATTACGAGCTTCTCGGCGCTGCTGAAGCCGCCTTCGAATTCGAGCACGTCGTGGCCCTGCTCCTTCTTCCACGAGCAGGTGACCTTCTTGCTGTCCTTGCTGCTGGCGAAGTCCTTCATGGTGCAGTTCGTGCCATCGACGGTGAGGACGCCGGCGGCGAAGACATCGATCGTGCCCTTCTGCCCGCTGAACGCGCCGATGGTCCCGACGCCCACATGCAGGGTCTTGTCTTTGGCGACGTAGGCATCGAGCGAGATCCCGGCCATGTCGCCGCTGGTGAAGGTGTATTCGTTGGTGCCCACGCGGATCTTGCCGCTGTAGGTATCGGGAGTGCAGTCATTGACGACGCCGAACGGTGTGTTGGAGCCGTCGCTGGTGCCGCAGTTGCGAAGTTCGAACTTCGCCGTGCCGTCGCTGTTGAAGGTGAGCGTGCCGAACTTGCCGGTCCAGGTGCCGCTAGCGGCGTCAACCAGCGCCTGCGTGGGCTGGCCGGACCCGCTGGAGCTGCCCGACGAAGACTCGTCGAACGGGTTCGTGTCGCCGCACTCCTTCGTCTTGTCGGCGAGCGTCTTCAAGCGCTCACGGGGCCCATCGGGCATGTTGGGCACGGGGCTGTCGCCGAGGGCAGCGAGCGCGGGGTCGTCCAGGTTGCCGGACTTGAGTGCTTTGGCCGCATCGGAAAGCTGCTTCGCTGTCTTCTTGTGCCACTCGGCGAGGTCCGACGGAGGCTTCAGCTTCGCGAAGGAATCCGAGAACTGCTGCAGCGGCTTCGCCATGGCGGTGAAAATCTGCTCGAACGCCTGGCCGATGTCCGTGGGAGTGGGACCTGCGAGGGCTGCATCCATCGCGTCACTGAACTGCGAGATGCTCTTGCAGAGCCCGGTGACATAGGCCTGGTCGCTGCCCCCGCCGCCACCGCTGCTCCCGCCGCTGTCGCCTCCGCCGCCGCAGGCGGCAAGCACCGGGCCCACGAACAGCAACGCCCCGAACGCGATCCTGGCCAGCCTCGTGCAACGCATCGAATTCACCTTCGGGCCGGCTGCTCGCGAGCCGCGCCTGCGGGAATCATCGGCGGGAGCGGCGTTGCGGGACAGAGATCGCCCGCTTTCGCCGTGCAAAGGTTTAGGCCGGGCAGGTGAACGCCTTGGGCGGGGCCTTCAGGTTCAAAAGGTAGGTTGTGACGAGCGAGGTAGCGCAGCCGTTCTTCCCGTAGGCGGTGTGGCCATCGCCGTCTACCTTCAACAGCATTCCGGATTCGAGTTCTTCCGAAAGCGCCACCGCCCAGGCGATGGGTGTCGCCGGGTCGCGGGTAGTGCCGATTACCAGGATGGGCGGCGCGCCCGCCCCGGTGATGTTCCGCGGCGCGACCGGCGGAGCGGCCCAGAAGGCGCAATCGATGTGTTCGTACGCCAGCCCGGCGCCGAACCGCGGTGCGACCGTTTTGAAATCGGCGGCCCACTGGTCGTATTCGGCTACTGTCCTCGGGAAGGCGAGATCGACGCACGAGATGGCGCGATAGACCTCCGTGAAGTCATCGTAGGTGCCATCGGCATTGCGGCCGGCATACCCATCGAAGAGCGTCAGCAGTGCCGAACCGTTGCCGCCGAGCGCGGAGCTGATTGCCGACGCGAGCCGTGGCCAGGCCGAGCGGCTGTAGAGTGCAGCCATCACGCCGACTTCGCCTTCGCTCGGCCCGAGGGTACGGTCGCCCACGGCGAGCGGCTTCGCCACGAGGCCGGCGATGAGCGAGTCGTAGGCGCCGGCGGCACCGCCGGGCGTTTTCGCCAGGGCACAGGTGGGATTGCTCGTGCAGTCGGTCGCAAACGCTGTGAATGCCACTTCGAAGCCGAGCGCCTGTTGCTTCTGCCACTCCTTCGCGGGCAGTTTTGGGTCGACGGGGCCATCGAGGGCGAAGGCGCGCACCCTGTTGGGGAAGAGGTCGGCGTACATCGCACCCAGGTAGGTCCCGTACGAAAGCCCGAGGTAGCTGATCTTCTCTTCCCCCAGCGCCGCGCGGATGCGATCCATATCGCGGGCAACGGACTCCGCCGAGAGGAACGGGAGCAGCCGTCCGGAGCGCGCGTTGCAGGCGGCCGCGAACGCCCGTGTGTTCGCCACCAGACGAACCTCCTCGTCGGGGGTGTGGGGCGTTGCAACCTTGAAGTAGTCGTCCAGACTGTCGACGCAATCGACGGCGGTGCTTGCGCCCACGCCGCGGGGGTCGAACGCGACGATATCGAAGCGCTGATGAAGCTGTGCCCAGCTCTGGACGCCGGCGCCCTGGAGATACTCGATGCCCGAGCCGCCCGGTCCGCCGGGGTCGATCAGGAGCACGCCGATCCGGTGCGCCTGGTCGCCGGCCGGCCAACGCCAGACCGCGACGGAGACGCTGGCGCTCGTCGCGCCCGAGTAGTCCAGCGGCACCTCGATGTCGGTGCAGTCGAACTTGCCCGCGCACGACCGCCATCTCGTCGCCGTCGGGGCAGGGGTCGAAGCCGTTGGCGGCGTCGGCGTAACGGTTACCGTGGCGCGCGCGGGACGACTCGGCGTGGGTTCGGCTTCCGGCACTCTGGGGCTACAGCCCGCGAGGAGCAGCCCGCCCAGGGCCACTGCCGCGATTGCCCGGAGTGCGTTGCGCATACCCGCTCCCTCTCGGCTCGAAGTCCGACGGTCTCCTTACGATCTTCGACCCACGCGGCCGGAACCGACAGCCCGCTCGGCGAGGGTGTTCCCGCAAGGCTGCGTTTTGTACGCTTAACTGCTATGAACGAACGGCACCTTGTTTACTGCGCCAGCCCGGAATGGGCGGAGCTGGTGCGCGACCACATCGTCCCCTGGGCCACATCGGGCGCGAACCTCGGCGAGCACATGCTGGAGGTTGGCCCCGGGCCCGGCGCGACCACGGATGCGCTACGGTTGCTGGTGCCGAAGCTTACGTCGATCGAGCTCGACCCCGACCTGGCCTCGAAGCTGGAGGCGCGCACGTCAGGCACGAACGTGACGGTCGTCCAGGGCGATGCGACGGCCATGCCCTTCGAAGACGGCCAGTTCACCAGCGCGATCTGCCTGACTATGCTGCATCACGTACCGTCGCTGGAGTCACAGGACAGGCTGTTCGCGGAGATGGCGCGGGTAGTGCGGCGCGGCGGCGTGGTGCTCGGCAGCGACAACCTGGACAGCCCGGAGTTCCGCGAAGCGCACATCGACGACCTCTGTGTGCCCATCGACCCGGCAACATTGAAGGGACGGCTTGAGCGGATCGGGCTGCGCGGGGTGACGATCGAACAGAACCCGTACGCGTTCCGGTTCGTGGCGACGGTGGGATAACCCCGCTGGCTGTTGGCTGTTGGCTGTTGGCTATTGGCCGTTGGCCGGGGCCACCCGAGCCTGACACCCGAAACCCGACACCTGATACCTTCTCCTTAATGAACGTGCTGGCGATCGAGAGTTCGTGTGACGAAACGGCCGCCGCGGTGGTGGTCGATGGCCGCGTGGCGCGCTCGTCGATCGTGGCTTCGCAGGTGGACTTGCACGCGCGCTACGGCGGGGTGGTGCCGGAGGTGG
>JBGOVF010000018.1:0-13469 GCA_041477975.1 Tepidiformaceae bacterium | reverse complement strand
GGCGGCGAGCCGCGACGCGGCGCCCTTGCCGCAGGCGGAAGCGGCAATGCAGTCGCGCTCCGGCGGCACCGCTCCCTCAGGGGCTGCCGTGCCCGCCACGCCGGCCGCTCCAAACGCAGGTCAGACATCGCGGATCGACACGAGTTCCACCAGCCCCGGTTCGCCTGAGGCGCCCGCCGTGGCGGGCACGGGATTGTCTCAGCCGCCCACTTCGTCCCCGAACGCCCCCGAGCCCCGAATCACTCCACGCGCCAGCGAGCCCGCGACGGCAATCGAGCCAGCTTCGGAAGCGACTCCCCCCTCCAGCCCCCGTGCGGCCGCGCCACCGCCACCGCCAGTCGTGGAAGCCCAGGCGGGCCCGATCCGGCGCGTCCTTGCCATACCCGCCGAGGGCGCCCCCGTTCCCACGCCACTGGCTGACGCGGCTACGGAGTCGGACCTCACCGTTGCAAGTGACACTGCACCGCCAGGCTCCTCTCCAGAAGTGGCAACCGCCGCGCCTTCCGCGGCCAGCGCTTCGTCTCGCCCCGAACCGCCGCTGCCTCAGACTGAAGCGGTTCGCCGGTTGTCCGAACTCAACACTCAACCTCCCGCTCCCGCTCCCGCAGCTGATGGTGCAACTGCCACTCAGCCCGCCGCCGCCAATCTCAACCCGGAGGAGGTCGCACCGCCGACCGCGGAGGCCGGGGCTGGAAGCGCGTCGCCGGCCACCTCCGCGCCTGGCCGAACCGCATCACCCGCAGCGGGCGCCAAACCCCCGCCGGTCACCGGCCTCCTCCCGGATGAGCGGCGATCGCCCGTGCAGACCGCTCCCATGGCCGCGGCCAGTTGGCCGCCCGAGGCCGCGCCGTCTCCAATCCCCGGCGCTGCCGTGGCTCAGGAGCCTTCAACTCCTGCAAACTCACCAGCGTCCGCAACACTGGACGACGGGCGAACCCTCGGCTCGGCCGAGAGCTCACCCAGACCTTTGATTGCGCCTGCGTCCAGCCCGCCCGCGGCGTTCAGGGCGCCAACGGTCCAACGGCTGTTTGCCGATGCGAGGCCATCGCCGCCGCCCTCTGCTGCTGCGCTACCCGGCGACCGGCGCAGCCCGCCGTTCACGGGCCAGAATGCGGGCCTTCCCGCGCCGCCGGTGCAGCCCGCGGTCTCGCCCGCGACCTCATCTCAACCCGGCGCGCAGCTCCCCTCCCTGCACGTGAAATCGACGGAAGACGCAACGGTGGCGCCCATCGTCGTTCGAGCCGCGACGGAACCGGCACTGCGCGTTGGGCCCGGCGACATCCGAAGGCTCGTCGTGCCGGCCGTCGCTCGATCAACGGCTACCAACGAACCGCACGCGCCGCTCCCCGTCCACACTCCGGCCGTCCAGCTCGCCTCTGCGAGAACCCCGCAGCCCTTGTCGCCCGCAGACGTCCTCCGCGCCGCCACCGCAGCACCGCTTTCTTCGCCCGCGATTACCCCCGCGTCGGCCCCGGTCTCAATGCCGCTCGCCGAGCCTCCACAGCCGGTCCGGCCGTCCGAAGCCACCGGCTCGATCCAGCGCCTCGAGCCGACCCCGACCGCGCCCTCGCCAGCTGCGGCGCCCGAAGGGCTGGATTACCGCAAGATCGCCGACCACGTTTATCAGGACATTCGCCATCGACTTCAGATCGAGCGCGAGCGCCAGCGAGGGTCGTCGTGAGCGCGCCGGCGCGCTGCACGGCAGCCTTCCACCGGCGCGCCACCGCAGTTCGCGGCAGATTTCCTGTAAGGTTCGAACCATGGCACTCGTGAAGGCGAAGATCCGCAACCTCGATACCAATGAGTCGGTGACGTGCCTTTTCAACCCCACCGAATACAGCTTTTCGAAAGAAGTCGGCTGGGCGGAAGCCCAGGAGCGCGGCGCCGATGTACCGAACCTGGAGTTCACGGGCGGCAAGCCGGCGACGCTCAGTCTCAAGCTCTTCTTCGATACCAGCAGCGATGGCGCCGACGTTCGCTCGAGGTACACCAACGCGCTGATGAAGCTCGCGCTCGTGAACAAGAACAAGCTGGATTCGAAGACGGGCAAGGGACGCCCCCCGCGCGTGATGTTCGAATGGGGGAACAGCTGGTCGTTTGAGGCCGTGGTCACAAGCGTGAGCCAGTCGTTCACCATGTTCCTGGAAGACGGCACGCCCACACGCGCCAACGTCGATCTGACGCTTCGCCAAAGCCTCTCGCCAGATGACTACCCGGCCCAGAACCCCACCTCGATCGGAGCGGCGGGTGTCCGCACGCGAGTCGTTCAGCAGCGTGAGACCCTGGACCTCATCGCCTTCCAGGAATACGGGCACGCCCAACACTGGCGGCACATCGCCGAGGCCAACAGGATCGACAATCCGCTGGCAATTCGCCCCGGCATGGTCCTGGCCTTGCCGCCGCTGGCGCAGGGCTAGCCGCATGCCTCCCACGTACAGGTCTGACTTCTACATCAAGATTGCCGGAGCGGACGTCTCACGGGAGTTCAATGACGACCTCTTTCGAGCCGAAGTCGATGCGAACCTTTACCTCCCGGACATGTGTACGATGCACTTGCATGATGACACGCTGAAGTGGATCGACGACGCTCAGATCGAAATCGGCAAGGCGATCGAAGTCTCCGTCGGGTCTGAAGGAGTGGAGAACAAACCGCGCATCTTCACTGGCGAGATCGCTGCCATCGAAGCGCGCTTCTCCAACGAGCTCTCCTCGACCACCATCATCCGTGCCTACGACCGTGCGCACCGCTTGCATCGCAAGCAGAAGACCAGGAGCTGGAACAACACCAAGGATAGCGACATCGTCAGCGCGATCGCTGGCGAGCACGGCCTCCAGGCCGACGTAGCAGCTACGACGCTCATGCACCCCTACGTGCTCTGTGACAACAAGACCGACTTCGAGTTCATAGCGGAGCTCGCCCGGCGCAACGGGTTCGCGTTCCTGGTTGACAACCGGACTTTGAAGTTCAAGAAGCTGGGAACCTTTGGCGATGGCCCCACCCTCAAATGGGGCGAAACTCTTCGCGAATTCCGGCCGGTTCTCTCGGTCGCATCCCAACCTGGCGAGATCGTTGTCCGCGGGTGGGATCCGAAGACGAAACGGGCCGTCGTTGGGCAAAGTTCTTCGTCATATCTTCAAGCCAGCGCCGGCGTCGGGCGCGGCAACGAGCTGGCGCAGAAGGCTTTCGGCAAAGCGAGCGTTACCGTGGCTGACCACCCTGTCGCAACCCAGGCCGAAGCCGATAGCCTCGCCTCGGGCCTCATCACCCAGCTCTGGTCGACTGACGTGAAAGGCGAAGGCATAGCGTTTGGAAATGGCAACATTCGGCCTGGCTATAGCGTGACTCTCCAGGGACTCGGGACCCGGTTTAGCGGCAAGTATTATGTCACCAGCGCTCGCCACGTCATTGACGCCGACGGATATGTCACCGAGTTCGGCATCGCTGGCGTTTCCGCCGACACCACAGCCGACCGGATCACGGGGGGCACCGCGGCCGCGGTGACAAGTCACCAGAACGTCACACGCGGGTTGGCCGTCGCCATTGTTACGAATAACCAGGACCCGGAAAAGATTGGGCGGGTTAAGCTCAAGTTCCCCTGGCTCGATGAGGCAACTGAGTCAACCTGGGCTCCCGTTGTGAGCACCGACGCGGGGAACGACCGGGGCTTTCTCTTCATTCCCGAAGTGAATGACGAGGTCCTCGTCGGCTTTCTCCACGGCGACGCCAACCACCCCTTCGTCCTCGGCGGTCTCTGGAACGGGCAGGACAAGCCGCCCAAGGCCGACGACGCCGCCCAGAACGGCGTAGTGAACCTGCGTGTGATCAGGTCCCGTGCCGGGCACACGATCACCATCAGCGACAAGGCAGGCGAAGAGTACATCGAGATCGTGACCAAGGGCGCGAACAGCAGCATCAAGATGGACTCCACGAACAAGCTGGTCCAGGTGGATAGCGCGGGTGATGTGAAGATCACCACCAAGGGTAAAGTGGAGATCGATGCCCAGGGCGATCTTAAGATGGCCGGCATGAACGTCTCGCTCGAAGGCAAGGCGAGCCTCTCGCTGAAAGCCCCGCAAATCGATGTCAAGGGCGACGCGACCGTCAAGATCTCGGGCGGAATGGTGCAGATAAACTAGCGGCCGGGCGGCGGCTGTTCGGTGGAGGACCTGGGAATGGCGGAAGATATTTTGATTGGCCGCGGCTGGGCGTTCCCGGTTGGCCCCGGCCCGATGGGTGGCATCGCACTTTCCAGCAACGTCGCCGAAATCGAACAGGCGGTCCGGATCATCATCGGCACGAGTCCGGGCGAACGCGCCATGCGAGCCACTTTCGGCTGCCGCATCCACGAGCTGGTGTTCGCCCCCTTGACCGACGAGACACTCGGCCTCGCCCGCCGTTATGTCCAGGAAGCACTCGGGATGTGGGAGCCACGGATAGAGGTCGACGCCGTACTGGCTACGTTCGACGTTTCAGAGCGCGAACGGGGAAGATTGAATATCATCGTCGCCTACACAATCCGAGCTACCAAGGACCCGCGTTCGCTCGTCTACCCCTTCTACCTGATCGAACGCGAGTGACACTCATGCATGGCCCGTTACTAATCCGCTCTGCGCTTGATCTACCGGAGTACAACCTTGCCACTCCCTGACCCTCAACTGGATGACCGTCGCTTCCAGGACATCGTCAACGAGGCGAAGTCGCTGATCCCTCGCTATTGCCCGGAATGGACCGACCACAACGTCTCCGACCCGGGCGTCACGCTCATCGAACTGTTCGCCTGGATGACGGACCTCATCCTTTTCAGGCTCAACCGCGTCCCCGAAAAGAACTATCTCCGGTTCATGGACCTCCTCGGGATCCATCTCAAGGATGCCGTGCCCGCTCGCACGCCTATCAGTCTCTTTCTTTCCGCCCCGCAGCCAGGTCCCGTCACCATCCCGCGCAACACCGAGGTTTCGACTGTCCGCACCGCCGACCGCGGGGCAGTCTCGTTTAGCACGGACGAGGACCTCGTGATCGTCCCACCGACACTCCGGCAGTGCCTCTTCTCGTCGGACGACGTGGAATACCTCGATTACACCTCGCGGTTGGAACCTGACGGGGAATACTTCGACGCCTTCCAACGCGTCCCACTCCCTGGCGATGCGCTCTTCTTCGGCTTCAACGAAAACCTCAGTAATCATGCCCTGTCGCTGGAGGTCGACTGTGTCGTGGAAGGCATCGGCGTCGACCCCCGCGATCCGCCGCTGTCGTGGGAAGCATGGTGCGGCGACACGCGAGGGTGGGTCCGCTGCGGCATGGATAGCGATGGCACCGGCGGGCTGAACCAGTTCGGCACCATCGTCTTGCACATGCCCTCCGGCATGGAATCGCGCTCGTTGCTGCGGACGGCCGGCCACTGGCTCCGCGTCCGCGTGATCCAACCCCGGCCACGGCAACCGACGTATTCGGCATCGCCCCGCATCGACACACTCAGCGCGACCTCCATCGGGGGGACGGTCCCCGCAACGCATTCGACTGTCATCCAGAGCGAACTCCTCGGCAACGCCACGGGCGTGCCTGGAGAGACCTTTCAGCTCCATTCCACGCCGATCCTTCCCCGGCGCGACGACGAACGCCTGGATGTCCAGGCCCCCGATGGCACCTGGTCTACGTGGGCCGAGGTCGAATCATTCAAGGACTGCTCGAGCGTCGACCCCGTGTACACGCTCGACGGTGTGTCCGGCACTATCACCTTCGGCCCCACAATTCGCCAGCCATCGGGCCTCGAGTACGCCTACGGCGCCACGCCCGAGCGTGGCTCGTCGCTGCGCTTCTCGCGATACCGCCACGGGGGTGGCGTCATCGGTAACGTGGGGGCTAACACCCTGACAGTGCTCAAGTCGTCCATTCCCTACGTCGCTGAAGTCACGAACCGCCACGCCGCGGCCGGCGGCCTGGACCCCGAGTCGCTCGACGCCGCCCGGATGCGCACGCCCGCGGCACTCCGCTCCCAGGAGAGGGCCGTGACCGCGACCGATTTCGAATTCCTGGCGATGGAGGCTTCTCGCCGCGTGGCCCGCGCGCGCTGCATCCAGGTCCGCATCGACGGAGCCGGCAGTTCGGTCCCGCCGGGGACGATCGAGATGTTGATCGTACCCTTGATCCCTCCAGACCACCCGCGCACCGTCGAGACGCTGCAACCCAGTCCGGAACTGGTCGAACAGGTTCGCGCATACCTCGATGAGCGCCGTTTGCTGGGCACCCAACTCGTGGTGGATGGCCCGGCCTACGTCGGTGTCAGCGTGGAGGCGACAATCCTGGTCCAGGGCAACCGTCAAACCGACCACGTCCGCTCAGCGGTCGCGGAACGGATCCGCGAGTACCTGGATCCACTGCGCGGCGGGCCCCAGGGCACGGGCTGGCCGTTTGGCCGGGACCTCTACCTGTCCGAAATGCAGTCTGTGGTGCAATCAGTTCCGGGGGTGGAATACGCCCAGGACGTGACGCTCTACCAGGTGGACATCCAGACCGGCCAGTCGCGCGCGGCCGGGCAAAGAATCACGCTCGCTGAGGACGTTCTGCTCCTGTCGTACGAACACGTGGTTACGGCGGTCACGCGCGAACGATGACGACGTATGTGCCTCCAGAACGCGCCCTGGCTCTAGCCGACGGCCGGCCGCCCCTGGATGGTGCGCAATCCGGGCGTCCGGCAGTTATCCCGCCGCAGCCGCCCGACTTCACGCGGTTCATAGGTCCGGACGGCTACTCGGACGACTGGGTGCCCCCGGGCGTCCCCGAGGACCGCAGCTCGTATCTCGGCTACCTCCCCGGCATCTACCACGACAACGAGTTCCTCGCCCGATTCCTCTTGATCTTCGAACACATCCTTGGGCCGATAGACCGCACCGTCGCGAACCTTCATCACTACTTCAGCCCCGATACGGTGCCTTCAGAGGCCGTGAACTGGCTCGCCGCGTGGCTGGGCCTCGTTATGGACGAACGCATGCCCGAAGATTCGCGCCGGGAGATCATCCGTTCGGCGGCCGAACTGTACCGCTGGCGCGGGACCAGACGCGGGCTGGCGCGGTATCTCACGCTTTACACGGGAATCGAGCCAGAGATCGTCGAACCGACGCTCAGCGAGGTGGCGGCGTCTCGAAACCGTGGATTCCGGTTCACCGTGCGCATGAGCATCCCGGCGGACTCTCCCGTCACGCGCTCTATGCTCGAGGCGATCGTCGAGTCGGAGAAGCCGGCCTTCGCGGGCTGTACGCTCGAACTGGTCTAGATCAAGTCCGCGCTACGGCGCTACAAGGATGAACGGCACACCGGCGCCATCGACGCGCTTCTCGGCAGCCCAGCCGGTGAGCCCGTTCCCTTCCACCAGCCACCAGATGTACGTCCCGTCGTTGGACGGTCCGTCCTTGATGGCCACTTTGGTCCCGGTACAGAGGCGTCCGACCACGTTATCCGGCGAGATAGCTGGAGCGTCGCCCTTCCGCACAGCGAGGCAGTTCGTGTTCGTCGGGACCGGATCCGAATTCGCAATGACGCCGTTACCACCTTTGTGCAGCACCAGCGGGCCCGCGGTCGCGGTCGGCCCGGTCGTCGAGGCTACCGCCGTGGGAGTCGTCACAGGCGCGGCGGCCTTCTTGCTCTCGTGACACTTGGGGAAGGCCCCGACGTCGCATTTCTGGCTGTAACCGAAGCCTGCGCCCCCGAAGAGCAGAAGAAACACGAGCGCGAGCACCGGCCACTTGAATCGTTCCAGCGGCGGTTGCGTCGTTAGCTGAGCGTCCGCGGTCATTGGCTGCGAGCCCGATGGCCGCGCTTCAACTCTGAAGAGCCGTGCTTCGCCCGACCCGAGCAGCTTCTTCGACTTCGGCGTCACCACGAGCGGCACTGTCCGCTCCTCGCCAGGCTGCAGTTCTGCCGATTCGATTTCGAACTTGTAGTCCAGGACGGCCTCGTCGTCCGAGGCGTGGAGAGTGACACTCGCCGGCACATTGCCAGTGTTGGAAGCGGAAACCTTGAAATCCCGCTTCCCGCGCGATGGCTGAAGGCTGAGTTTGAACCCGGTGAACGGCAGGACGGCGATCTTTCCGAGGGCCCGCACCTCCCGCTGGTGTTCACGCGAGAGCACCGCGACGGCGAACGGATACTCACCGGCAGTTGCTTCCGATGCGCGCGGCGGCTGGATGACGATCGTGACCTCGTCCTTCGCGCCGGGCACCAACGAAATAGTCGCGCGGCTCACGCGCACCCAGGCCGCCGGCAAATCAACGACGGAGATCGTCAGTTCGTCGACGACGTTCCCACGGTTCTGGACTGTGACCGTAGCTGTCGTGGGGGACCCGGCGGCCACCGGCGCGCTCGGCGAGGCTAACGACACCGAGACCGTCTGTTCCCGATCGGTCGAGGAGATCGGCGTGGCCGCGGCGAACGCGCCTCCGCCCGCGGCCGCAGGAGCTTCGACCGGGGCTGGCGCCGCCGCCTCCGAGATCTGGAACCGCGCTTCGGTGTCGCCGAAGCGAATGGCCTGCCCGCCCTCGACGAGCGTCGGCGTGTTGGCGGCAATTCGCTGACCGCCAACGAACGTACCGGTGCCCGAACCGAGGTCCTCCACCAGCACGCGCCCGGACTCGATGGTGAGCTGGGCGTGCCGCCGGGATACCGAAACGTGGTCGATAACCACACGGTTTCCATCGGCCCTGCCGACAACCACGGAAGGGACATCGATAGGGTATTCGCGTATCTGCCCGTCGGGCGTCGTGACCCGGAGGGTGCCGTAGTCCATTCAGTCACTCTTTCGTTCAAGCCGCGGCGTCGCCCGCCGTCGCAACCGAAGAATACCCGTGCGGCTCAACAGAGACTATAGGTGGCGGCTGGGCGACGAAGCGGCTACTCAAACCAGCGCGCCGGGGCGTCGCCGACGGAGCCTTCCGGGCGCGCCTGGAAGAAACGCTCCTCCGCATAGAACCTGTCGCGGAGGTCGGCCGGCATCCGCGCGAACATGCTGTTTTCGCCGAACTGGCTCCGGTGCATCCCCGCAGCAGCCCGCTTCGCGCTGGTCCACGCGGCAACGTCGATGACGTGCGAGATGGGCGGATCTGGCTCGGCCATCGCCTTGTCGAAGCGTTCGCGGCGGTCGGCGGGCATGGGTTCGGTGAGGAGGCCGCGGCGTTCCATTTCGAGCCACATCCCTGCGAACCGCTTCATCGTGAAGGCGCCCCAGAACAGCCCCGCGGGCGAATGCGGGTGACCGCGGTCGGGGAACTGTGCGGCGTCTCCGGCAGCGTCGAACGCCGCCAGCGTGTGCTTATGCACCGCTATGTGGTCCGGATGGCCGTAGCCGCCGCTGGGATCCCACGTGAAGACGAGCTCCGGCCGAACCTCGCGCATGATCCCGACCAGCTCGCCCACCACAACTTCGGCCGGCTGCTGGTGAAGGCTCCGCTCGTCCTCATTTTCCGGCGTTCCTGCCATGCCGCTATCGCGAAACGGCAGGAACCGGACGTCGGACAGCCCGATTTGCGCCATCGCCGCACGCAGTTCCAACTCCCGCGTGTACCAGAGGGTCTCGGGAGTCGCCAACGCCTCCTGGCTGATCTCACCCACCTCTCCACGCGTCGCGCAGACGAGCGTCACCTTCCGGCCGCTCGCAACGAACTCCGCGAGAGTCCCGGTCACCTGGCCTTCGTCATCCGGATGGGCATAAACAGCGAGGACACGTTCGATACTCATCGCTCGATCCTAGCCGGTCTCCTCGGCCCTCGTCGCGGGCCAGCCGGCAATGTCCGGCTCGCTATGTCATGATTCGGCCGCCAATCCCCTTCAAGGACTCTCAATGCCGCGCATGCGTTTCGGCGTCTTCCTCGCTCCCCACCACCCTATCGGCGAACACCCAACCCTTCAGATCCGCAGGGATCTGGATCTCGTAGCGCATCTCGATGCCCTGGGCTACGACGAGTTCTGGTGCGGCGAGCACCACTCGGGCGGCTGGGAGACCATCGCCTCGCCGGAGATGTTCCTCGCCGCTGCCGGCGAAAGGACCACGCGCATCATGCTCGGCACGGGCGTCGTCTCGCTGCCGTACCACCACCCCTTCAATGTAGCCCAACGCATCGTCCAGTTGGACCACATGACACGCGGCCGCGCCATGCTGGGCGTTGGCCCGGGCGCGCTTCCCAGCGACGCCCGCACGCTCGGCATCGCTCCCGCCGTCCAGCGCGACCGCATGGATGAGGCGCTTGGCGTCATCATCAGGCTGCTGCGCGAAGACAAACCGTTCTCGCACAAGAGCGAATGGTTCGAATTGAATGACGCCCAGCTCCAGATAAAGCCGCTCCAGGAGGACATCCCTATCGTAGCTGCGTCGACGCTCAGTCCTGCAGGCATGAAGGCCGCGGGCAAATACGGCGTTGGCGTCATCTCCATCGCCAGCCAAACCGAGGAGGGCCTGGCCGCGCTGCCCACGCAGTGGGGCTTCGGCGAGACCTACGCGAAAGAGTACGGCAACACAATCGACCGCTCGAAGTGGCGCATCAACGCCAACTTCCACATCGCTCCCACTCGCGAGCAGGCGATACAGGAAGTCGCCGAGGGCCTGCTGCGGTGGCATAACGAATACAACGTCGACATCCTCGGCCGACCCAACGCGAACAGGGCCACCGACGGTATCGCGATGGCAACGCGCATGGCCGAAGCAGGCACGATGATCGGCACACCCGAGGACGCACTCGCCGCCATCGACCGTCTCCAGGAGGTCTCTGGCGGCTTCGGCACGCTCATCGGCTTCGCGCACGATTGGGCGCCACGCGAAGCGCAACTGCGCAGCTTCGAAATGTTCGCCCGCTACGTCATCCCGAAGGCCCAGGGACTGATCGAACCGGTGCAACGCTCGGCCGATTTCGTCTCGGCGCACAAACAGGAGTTGATGGAAGCCGCCGGACAGGCCGTGCTCAGTGCGATCCGCACGCACAACGCCGCCCACCCGCGCCAGGAGATGAAGCCCACCGTCAGCCATTGACGGTCCATCCACAGGTGTGCCACCGGCTCTCCACGCCGTTCCCCTCCAGCGCATGTTGATGGCCGCGATGATCGGGGCATGAACATGCTCAGTGTGCTCGCACCCACCTCCGTCCCGGTCGATCCCGTCGAAGGCATCCGGGGCCAGATAGCGGTGGCGGCCGCTGTCAAGGTCATCCAGGTCCAAAAGGACATGGGCGCGCAGGTCATGGCGCTGCTCGACCCCAACGTGGGGAAGAACCTCAACCGCAGCGGCTGATCGGCGTGCGGCCCGGCGGCACTCGCGCTACCCTCTTGGAACGAAATCGTCGCGCGTTCTAGCGCGGGCGCCCCCAGGACGGACCATTGAGAGAGATCAGCGCCGCCCAGATAACAGAGGCCGTCGCCCGGCTCGCCATTGAGGCCACCCATTTCTTGCCTGACGACGTCGAAGGCGCCATCCGCGATGCCCGCCAGACCGAACGCTCGCCGCTCGCCGTCCAGATCATCGACGAGATCCTCGAAAATGCCGAAATCGCCCGCACCCGCATGCTCCCTCTCTGCCAGGACACCGGCACCGCCGTCGTCCACGTCGAGTTGGGCCAGGACGTGCACGTTTCCGGCGGCTACCTGATCGACGCCATCAACGCCGGGATCCGCCAGGGCTATGGCGAGGGCTTCCTCCGCAAGTCCATTGCCGCGCATCCCTTCAGCGCCCGCGACAACACCGGCGACAACACACCGGGCGTGATCCACACCGAAATCGTCCCCGGCGAACAACTCCGGCTGCTCTTCATGCCCAAGGGCGGCGGATGCGAGAACATGTCCCGCTACCAGAACTTCCTGCCCGGTATGGGCAAGGCCGCGGTCATCGACTTCGTCTGCGAAACGGTGGACATGTCTGGCGGCAACCCGTGCCCACCGCTCGTCATTGGCGTCGGCATCGGTGGTACGGCTGAGAAGGCGATGACGATCGCCAAGCACTCGCTCTTCCGCAAGATCGGGTCTCGCCACAGCGACGCGGAAGTCGCGGCGCTCGAAGACGAGTTGCTTGAGGCGGTCAACGCCCTCGGAGTCGGCCCCCAGGCGGTCGGAGGCACCACGACCGCCCTCGACGTATTTGTCGAGACGCACCCCACGCACATCACCGCCCTCCCGGTCGCCGTGAACATCCAGTGCCACAGCGCTCGCACGAAGGAAGCGATCCTCTGATGTCGCTCCCGCCAGGGGTTGCCCTTCGAGTGGTGGCGGTCGGTGAAGCAGACCTTCATGCCGTCGCCGGACTGGTGAACCGTGCCTTCGGTGTTTACTCGGACCTGTTTAAGGGCCAGCGCACATCACCGGAAGACTATGCGCTGGAGGTGGGCGACGATGCGCGCGTGATGCTCGTGGAGGAACGCGGCCGGCTGCTCGCGACATCGATGCTGGCGAACGCAGACCGCTTCACGTCTACGGCGCTAGTCGCGCCGGCGGGGACGCCGCGCCCTGCCGGCATCGCCGTTGCCGAACACGGACACCCCTGGGCTGGAGCCTTTTATTACGGACTGGCTGGCGTCGAGCCTGGCCTGATGAAACGCGGACTTGGGAAAGCCATGATTGGCCACGCCGAGCAGATGGCCAGAGACGAAGGATTCAGCCGCCTGGCTCTCGGGACCGTCCGCGAATTCGGCCTGGTCGAGTACTACGAACGGTTCGGCTACAACGTCGTCGATGAGGAAGAGTACCCGGTCGGCCACTGGGAATTCGTGGTGCCCCATCATTATTGCGAGATGGTGAAGTGCCTGTGAACGTCGAGATCCGCGAAGCCGCCCCGCGCGAAGCGGTCGCCATCGCACGGGTCATCAACGAGGCGTACCAGGTGGAGGCGTTTTTCAAGGTTGGCGACCGCACGAACCCCCGTGAAATCGCGGACTACCTCGAGGCGGAGACCTTCCTCGTGGCCGTCGACGCAGGCGACGAGGTGGTGGCGGCGGTTCGGGTCACGATCGCCGATCGTGCGGGCCACCTCGGCATGCTCGCCGTGGCCGACGCCCGGAAGGGTACGGGGCTCGGCCGCCGCCTGATCGAGGCCGCGGAAGCGTTCGCCATCGAACGAGGCTGCGATTCGATGGACCTGGAGGTCGCAAGCCCTCGCACCGAGCTCCCGAACTTCTACCGCAAGTTCGGCTACGAACTCTCGGGCACTTCGGAGTGGCCTGAGCACGCCCGCCACGAACTGAAGCAGCCCGCCAATTTCCTGATCATGTCGAAATCGCTGGCCGCCGTGCGCCAGCGGGAGGAAGTCGTTGGCCACCAGCACTAGCCTGACTACACCGCTAACTGACGCCGTAATCGATGGCTTGCGGATCGGCGAGCACGTGACGTTCTCGGGCGTCATCTACACCGCCCGCGATGCGGCTCACAAGCGCCTCATCGAACTGATGAAGCGCGGAGAGCCGCTGCCAATCGACCTCCGCGGCCAGGTGATCTACTACGTTGG